>JBFFSC010000018.1:0-19578 GCA_041572615.1 Sulfurimonadaceae bacterium | reverse complement strand
GTTTTTTAGTTTTGCAGATTACTCTGACAATACCTTTACGTTTGATGATTTTACAGTCATCACACATCTTCTTTACTGAAGCACGTACTTTCATGTAGGCATCCTTCTATATTAGTGCTTGCTGTTTCTAGGCGTCTTGCCGTGGCTGACGCCAACCCTTGTATAAGCATTATTTTGTTTATACAAACGCTCCATAATGAATCAAAACAGTCCAAGCGGACGCGAATTATACTCAACTCAAGGTTAAACTTTTATTAAGATTATATTTGATAGCCATCACTTTTTCAAAAGCGTCTCGATCGGTTTAGGTTCACCCAAATGAAAACCTTGTAAAAAATCAATTCCCATCTCTTGCGTATATGCCATAACCGTATCATTGTGAATAAATTCTGCCACTGTAATCAGATTCAACTGTTTGGCAAAATCCATGATGGTATGTGAGATAATCTGTGAGTTCGGATCATGGTCAATATTTTTTATCAATGACCCGTCAATCTTGATAAAATCCACATCAAGCTGCATCAAATATGCAAAATTGGAGTAGCCTGTTCCAAAATCATCAATTGCGACCTTACATCCTAGAGCTTTTAATTCAGATATCAAAGGAATAATCTCGCTAAAATTCTCAATACCTTCAGATTCAACGATTTCCAAGACAACACGTGATGCCATATTATATTCATGCATCTTTTCTTTAAGAAACACTATTGTCTCTGCATGCATTAAATCTTCAACCGAAAAGTTAATCGAAAATGATGCTTCAGGCAATTTTGAAAAGATATCAAATGCTGACGTAATAACAGCTTTTGTAAGGTTATGATAAAGTTTTGATTTTTTAGCGATATCCAAAAAGAAGTACGGAGAAACAACTTTACCTTCCTCATCGATCATACGAACCAAACACTCATATTTGTTTACTTCCAATGTCTTAGCATTTACTATTGGCTGGACATAAACAACAATACGTTCATCTGCCAATGCTGATTTTAGACGTTTTGTCCACAGTAGGTTATTTTCATACTGTTCGATCAAGTTCTCCGTCTCTTCGTAAACGAGTGAATTCTTACGTGTCATTATCGCGTGATTGAGCGCCAATGATGCATTTGTCAATGCATTTTCCTGCGTATAGGTCAATCCTGCTGTCGCATGGATGTTAAAAGAATCATCTTCAATATTGACAATATAATCATCAATCTTTTGTAGTACCCTGCTACATATTTCATGAAAGAGGGTCACATCCACGTTCTCACCTACAAGCAGACCAAACTTGCCTGTCGAAAGTCCATATATCCTGACATTCCCATCATCAATAAACCCCTGCAGCATCTGTGCAGTCTCTTTAAGTGTATGATTGCCTATGTCATAACCGTAATAGTCATTGATCATATTAAAATTATCAAGTGCAACCAGTGCAAATTTCGGTGCCTTAAGACTCTTAATATCCTCTTCAAGCTTAACACGATTAGGCAGTCCTGTTATAAGATCTGTTGTCTGTCTCGCGATCTGTTCTTGCTGTTTGATGATTTGTGTAATATCATGACCGATACCCATGTATTCAATGGTGTTACCATTTTCATCGAATATTGGCACAATGACTTCTTTCAGATAAAAAGCAATGCCCTTTTTGTTCTTGTTCTTTATGACACCTTTCCAGACCTTTTTCTGATGTAATGTCTGCCATAACTTGGAAAAAGTCTCTTTATGCATATCAGGATGACGGATAATATTGTGAGATTTTCCTAAAACTTCTTCTCGTGTATAACCGGATGTCTTGAAGAATTCATCATTGACATAAGTTATTCTTCCATGAGAATCGGTCTTGCTTACAATAGCACTTTCATCAACTGCATATTTATAACGCTCGAGCAAGATAGTATATTCACGAATATTAGACAACATCATTTTAAACGCTTGGACTATAGCATCTGTTTCAGGCTCTGTACGGATGGAGCTAAACTCGATCTCTGCTCCTAGCTTATAACGTTTTACTTTTTTGGCAATCTGTCCAAGTGGACTCAAAAGTCGGCGTGTGACTAAAGCAAAAAGTAAAAAAATGACAGCAAGCAGTGCTAAATAATTAATGATACGTGACCTAACCTCTTCAAAACCCTGGTTAAAATCATCAAGCTTATAGCTGACATCGATTGAACCGATGTTGTTATTGTTATTAGGGTTCTTGATCGGATACGAAACATGGATATGATCAGCACTGTCATCGTACTTTCGAGAGAAGACCTCCTCGTTATTGATGATAACCTGTAACGCATTAAGATCATGTAGTTTGATCGTGTCTTCACATAAAACTCTAATCTCATCATTCAAGCCTACAGAATGATACCCTTCTATGAACGGTGCAATAGTCTGACCAATGAGCACGGCTTTTTGCTTTTCAGACGCAAGCATCCTCTCTTGAAACATCGAAGAAAATACAAAATATAAAAAAGCTAAGATTACTATTGAAACCGATATAAATGCGATAGTGATCTTTAATGTTAATGATATTTTTTTCATTCTATAACTTTAGCAATCCTATAAAAAATTGGTGTAAACTTAATCCCGTACTCATGAAGAGCAGACTTGTTCAAATATATGTATGTCTTTTCTTTAACAAAGAGACTGATAAGAGTATTTTGATCAAAGTCTTTATAGTTATATCCGAAACAGATACGATGTTTCTTCTTGGCATGTGAGATCACATCCATCATCTTAATTGATGATGCATCAAAGATATAGTAGGCTGCGGCATCATTTGTTGAAGCAAACATTTTTATGTTATCCAGATGCACTTCTAAAACCAACTCTCCAAGTTTGTCTTGATATTCTGTTTCAATCATCTCTTTGAATGTCTTTGCACTTACATACTCTTTATCTGTATATACAATTGACAGTATGAGTTTCTTGTCTTTTGTTTTATTTGAGATATTTGTATCCAAAAGCATGATCTTTGGAAAGATACTCGCCTGTGCTTTTAAAAGCAGAGGATCTACACTCAGTGCCATCAGTTCAATACCGAGAAAAAGTAGAAACAGTAATCGCATACTAAAACCTTTTCTCTAAACGGACAAGAAAACTCACACCCTCTTGCTCAAAGTCACCGGGGTATGTGTCAGCTGGCGAAGGGAGGTAGTACTTTGTATCAAAAACATTCTTAACGCTCAGGCTCAAGGCTGTATCGCTTTGTTTATGTGTATATACTGCTGAAAGGTCTGCTATGATATAGTCATCTACCTTCTCTCTCGTATCATCCTGCACCCTTCCTTTCTCACCCACATACTTCACAAACGGCGATAGACTAAACTGCTCATTTACCTGATAAATATAGTAGGCTCTTGACATATGCTGTGCAGTGTTTGCTAAAGAACCCGAGACATTACTGCCATCAACATAAGAGTAGTTTAGATATAACTGATCGTTTTCACGTAGCTGGGTCTTGAATTCTGCCTCGAAACCATAGAGCTCATTATCTCCTCTATTCGTAAATGTCCGTGTCACATCTTGAGCATGGATCTGATCCTTGTTATTCAAATAAAAAAGATTGATCTTAATATCATCTTTAATACCGAATTTATGGATATAAGCGGCTTCATAAGCATCCACTGTCTCTGCTTTGACATCTGGATCTGCTGAGAAATAATGATTTCCTACCAGGTACTGTTCTCGCCAGGACGGTTCTCTGTACGAGTGTGTATACATCAGTTTGTAAATATTTTCATCATCAAAACGATGAACCATGGCAAGACGAGGGCTGAACTGGTCTTTCACATCGCTATAATGATCGAACTTAGCCCCAATTTGCAAAGAAGTCTTTTCATTTAGGTTGATCAAATCATCGGCATAGAAGGAAGAGTGTTCACGCCTGTCAGTGGATAAAAGGTCAACATCTTGATAACCGCTCATTGCCGTTCTTGCCGTGTTATCTTTAACACGGCTTTGAGAAAACTCCACTCCCGTTGTGATCAAATGGTTATCAAATGCAGATAACTCCAGTTCAAATCGCTCTTTGAATGTCTGCTCCGTATAGTTGACTAAGAAATACATACCATTAGGCATCATCATCGAAGGGCGGACTGCCTGGTTCTGAAGCTCTCTCCATTCGTCAAAATATCCAACAGCCAGATTCGCTTTGACATCCTTGGCTACATTAAAGTCATAACCTATTTCGATGGAATTATTTTGTACATCTAAAAAATCTGATGCATCATTGGTCAAACTGAATGATTGACCATACCCTACACCACTGTCATTTTTTGCAAAACGTCCTTTGAAATAAAGATCTTTATATTCAAAGTTTAAGCCCAACGCATAGTTCTTTAACCAAAGTGGAGCATATTCAGTATTACTGGATTGGGGTAAGCGGTCTGTCCCTGCATAGAGTTCTTTGTCATGGCGTTGATAAAACAGATCACTACTCAGCTCGAAGTCCCCTTCTTTATATGATGCAACGAAACCACCCATCATATACTCATCTGAACCAAAAGCCGCAAAAAGGTTCTTTTCTTTCTTAGAGCCATCATCTTTATTCGCCTTCGTGATGACATGAATAGAACCGGCATAGGCATTTACAGAGCTTAGGAGTGATCCTGGGCCACGAACGATTTCAATACGTTCAATAATATCAATTGGCATTTCAAGATATTGATTGTAAGCGCCAAACATCTGATCGTTGACCACAACACCATCAATGATCAGTTTTGACTGTCCCATTGCAAAAGGATTCGAGCCGCGGAAAATAGGGTTTTTCACACCGGCCATACCAACAGAGACATCAACCCCCGGCACCAGACTTAATGCTTCTCTTAACGAAAGGATACCAAGCTGCGTCAACTCTTTGTTTTTCAGTACAGAGACAACATAAGGCATGTAATCAACATTCTGCTTAGTGTCCGTAGCAATCTGAGAATACTTTTTCATATCCTCTTGTAATGACAATAAAAGGTCTGATTCCCCACCTTGTTCAGCAAAAAGACTTGCTGCTAAAAAAGTCGAAAGTAAACATTTTTTTACCATAAGACCCCTATCTACAAGTTGTATAGTAAATTATTATATCATGAACTGCTAAAAAAGATTCAAAACAATTTTTTGCTGCTCAACCATGTCACAAGTCTTAAGATGTTTTTTAATCCCTAACAACTTCTTTTATCTTGACTATTATAGAAAATCTTTCAAATTCCCTTGACAAACTTCGATGTTTTACCTATAATTTCGACCTCTTAAACATTCCGGATTAGCTCAGCGGTAGAGTAGGTGACTGTTAATCACTTGGTCACTGGTTCGAATCCAGTATCCGGAGCCACTTTTACTATAAACCTCCAACGCAATAATTTCACTAAAAAACCTAATATTCATTAAAGTTTTTTTTTACTTTCATTATAAACAAAAAATCAAGAACACCTTCATATATAAAATTTTATAATAGTCGTATACCAAAAAAGTAGGAGGTACGACATGAAGTTTATATCAAAACTGCTATTCGGTCTTTTGCTTTTAGCCTCATTCTCCGTCACCTTGTCTGCCGACAAAGATTGGGGAACATGTGGTGATGACAAAGCGAATAGCAAACAGATAGATACGTTACTATCGTATTAAGATGGCTATTGCATGAAGGAGAGGTATCATCTTATCATCTCTCCTCTTCTCACACCAAAATGAAAGAATGGTTTCTGTCAAATAAAATTTATTAATATTTGTTACTACCCATTATAATCTATGTATAATATAGATATATTTACTTTGGCATCGTCAGCGTCACGCCCATTACAAGATAATATCAATACAAACGAAGAGCTTACCAAGGATACAGGTACATGGTAGAAACGTTTAAACGGAAACTCCATCAATCAACAACGACGAAGAAAGTTCACCTGATCATATTTCTATTCCTCTCTATCTCATTTATCCTTGTAGCCACACTGTGGATACAAGGTGAGGTCTTTAACGGGGTACGCTCCTATATCCGTGGGGAAGGACTCTGGGCAAAAGCCCAAAAAGATGCCATTGCCTATCTTGACCGCTACTCCCATACACATAATATCAATGATTACCATGCTTTTTTAGACTCCATAAAAGTCAATCATGGCGACCAAAAAGCCCGTTTAGCCATGAACCAGAAGCCTGTAGACTATGACAATGCTGTACAAGGATTCCTCGAAGGAAACAATGCCCCCGAAGACATCGATTCGATGATCTGGTTTTATCTCAACTTTCGCCAGATATCATACCTCCAAGAGGCCATCCGCATATGGGAAGAGGCTGATCATAAAATAGCAGAACTCGTCTCCCTCGCATCACAGATCCATAACCTGGTACAACAACAAAACTTTACAGACATGGATGAACTACGACAACAGCTTTATACACTTAATGATACCCTTCTTATTTTGGAAAACGACTTTTCAAATGTCCTTGGCGAAGGTGCGCGATGGGTAAATCAGACAACATGGATCGCCGGTATCAGTATCCTTTTTCTTTTTAGCGCCCTCGCTTTTTTGATAAGCAAACAGATTCTATCGAGCATATCCATAGTAGAGACCCGTCTGCGTGTCAGGGAATCTCAATTTCGCGCTCTTAAAGAATCGAACACCATCGGTATCATCCATTGGACCTTGGAAGGCTGTATCGACGATGCCAACGACTATTTTTTGAATATGCTCGGCTTTACCCAAGATGATCTGAAGGCGGGTCTGGTCAACTGGCTTAATTTAACCCCTTCTGATTGCAGGGAAAGGGACTTTCAGGCTATACAAGAGCTAATGGACATGGGACGTTGCGAACCCTATGAAAAAGAGCTCTATTCCGTTAACGGAAACCGGGTACCTGTATATCTGGGTGCCTCCTTGATCGATGATTCGAATGATCACGGCATCGCTTTTTTTATGGACCTTCGTGAAAAAAAGCAGCAAGAAGAACAGTTGAAGCTTTCAGCTGCCGTCTTTGATGTGAGTCATGATGGTATCATTATCACAGACAATCAATTCAGTGTCATCTCTGTTAACCGTGCAGTCATTGATATCACAGGTTTTGATGAAGAAGAGATAATAGGACATACACCCTCCCTGCTTCGCTCCAATCACAATCACGTTGATGAAATTTATAATGAACTGCAGCTCAAAGGTTTTTGGCAAGGGGATCTGATAGATTCTACCAAAGAGAAAAAAACGTTACCTATACATGTCAGTATCAACACCATCAAAGACCGTTTTTCAAACATATCCCATTATGTCTTCATTCTATTCGATATCACTGAAAGCAAAGCCCGTGAGAAAAAGCTCAAGCATCTGGCAAATCACGACAAACTCACCGGTCTTTCCAACCGTGAGCACCTTGAGTATAAGTTTCATGAAGCAATCAACAAGGCCATTGACAACAACAATCATGTTGCCCTGCTCTTTTTTGATCTTGATCAGTTCAAACCGATCAATGATACCTATGGGCATGATACGGGAGATGAGTTGTTGAAGATTGTGGCAGGTCGCCTGAACAGACATATCCGTCAAAGTGACACGGTCGCACGTATCGGTGGAGATGAGTTCATCATCCTTCTCGAGCCCTTAAATAACCGTAAACGTGCCGAAGAGATTGTTATCAAGACACTCAAAGAGCTCTCCATGCCGATCATGATCAACGGACATGAGATCAAGGTCACGGCCAGTGTAGGGCTCAGTCTCTATCCTGATGATGGGAGCGATATGAAAACATTGATGGAGCATGCCGACAGAGAGATGTATCATAATAAAAGTGGAAAAAAATGCTAACAACCTGTTGTCCATAAGGATCGGTATAAAACCGATCAGCTATTCTTATTCTCTATAGACACTTTTTAGTCTTTATAAAACATTCTTATCATCAAGAAAATGTATCATAACAAACACCAGAATAGATGCTCACAAAGGCAAACCCCTTCAGGTTATCCCTAAAGAGTCTCTTTCAAAAAGCTTGAGAGCTCTTTGGCAAGTAGCAAATGATCGATAGGTTTAGAAACATGCGCGTTCATTCCAGCTTGAAGGTACGCTTCTACATCTTCTTTCATCGCGTTGGCTGTCAAAGCAATGATAGGGATATCCTTATTCTCTTTACGGATTATTTTTGCCGCTTCCATCCCGTCCAAATTTGGCATATTAATATCCATCAAGATCAGATCAAACGATTCTTGTCTAAAAGCATCTACCGCTTTCTCTCCGTCATCTGCAACCTTGTATGTGATACCCATATCATCAAGCAGGATTTTTATGAGCATCTGATTAGTCTTGTTATCTTCAGCGACTAATACATGGCCTTCGAACTTATATTCTTTATGTTCGAACTCATCGTTAATATTTTCCTTCGATTCAGGTGCATCTATATAGAATGAAAAGAGACTTCCCTTCTCAAGCTCACTCTGTACACTAATCTCACCTCCGAGCAGTTCTACCAACTTTTTAGAGATAGTCAAGCCCAGACCTGTCCCTCCATAACTTCGGGTAGTGGATGATTCTGCCTGTTCAAAAGCACTGAATACACGTTTTTGTGCTTCCTCACTGATACCAATACCCTCATCACGGACCGACACAAAGAGTTGTGAGTCCTTGTACTGAAGATCGATTGTGATAACTGATTCCTGTGGTGAGAACTTTATCGCATTGGAGACAAGATTGGAGATGACCTGCTTGAGACGCAAAGGGTCACTGCATATATGCTGTGGTACGCTGCTATCGATATTCAACTGTAGATGGATATCTTTTTCATCCAAAATCGACGTATAGAACTTTACCAGTTCTTTGAGTTGCTGATGCACGTCAAAATCGATTGTTTCTATATCCAGCTTACCGTCCTCGATCTTGCTGATATCGAGGATATCATTGATAACACCCAATAAAGAGCCGGATGAGTTTTGTACAGTCGTAAGATATTCCAGTTTTTTCGGATCCGTCTCATCTTTTCTCAATAAATTGATAAACCCTATGATGGCATTTAACGGTGTACGTATCTCGTGACTCATGCTGGCCAAGAAAGAGGACTTCGCTTTATTCGCACTATCTGCCTGTTTTTTCGCTTCAGCAAGGTTGTCACTAAGTTCTTTACTGTGTTCCAAAAGCGTGTTGATCTCTTTGTTCTTATCCCTGAAGGATGCAGCCGCTTTTGTCAAGGCTCCGACTTCATCATTGATATCATAAACAGGAACAACTGCATCTGCATTTCCCTTTGACAGTTCATTGAATGATTCTGTCAGAAGGCTCAGAGGACGGATAATACTGCGCGCGATAATTATAGCAATCACCACCATTAACACGAGAGAGATAACCCCTGTCGTGCTTAAGGTTCTTATCGATGTGACTATCTGAGCATTAAATTCATCATCGATTTCTTCAAGTATCTTCTGTGAAGCATCGCTAATGAGATCTGCCTGATACAGTACTTCATAGGATTCCGCTGCCATGACAACATTAACCAAGAAAAGATAACTGCGAATATGTTGGACTTGAGAGACGATGATTTTTGTGAACTTATTAATCTTCTCTTTTATTGGAAGCAATTCGGCTACCGAGTCTTTGTGATTTTTTTTCTCTTCCAGTTCAAGAGCACTCTTTAGCTTGCTACTCAAGGCTTTAATATCACTTTTAATCTGCTTGACATACTTATTCTCAAGAGAATCAGCATAATACAAGGTTTTTTTATCGATAGTATGTAAATAATCTAATATCGTATAACTCATACCTATATGATCATTGTCGATGTTCGATGAATATGCCGCTAAATCAAGTCGGATCTCTTCAAGTAATTCTTTTTGGCGTTTTTTCAGACTTTGTCGTGATTTTATCTGTTTTTGAAGTTCTTGAAACGTCGCAAAGTATTTTTCAAGATGGGTATTGATCAGAGCAAAACTTTTTGCAACAGGCAGTTCTGGAGGAACATGAGTTTCATCAAGATACCTCTTGATCTTTAAATAAAATTCATTAGCATCTTCCAACGAGCTTTCTAATCCTGTATATGTAAACTTTTGGACACTTCCCTTTAGATGCTCAACCTCTTTGGCCAGCGTTATGTTTTTATTCGCAAACTCACTGGTTTTTCTGAAGTTCTGAAAGTTTTGAGACAGTTGTGTCAATGTGCTGTAACCTGTCCATCCGATAAAAATAAGGAATAAACTTGAAAGCAGCGATAAGAAATAGATCTTCTGCCTTAGTTTTAAGTAATTAAATACCACTATATGAACCTTTTCATCGTGTCAAAACGAACTCATTCCATTTGTTCAAGCTGTAATCATAGTTTGGCATCACCGTGTTCCATACCGCTATGTTCTCATGACGGTGTATATAAGAACCCCCTGTACGTCTTTCGCCTTTTTTGACCGATATCTTGCCGTCTGTGCCTTTCAGGTCTGTCTCTGCCACCTTACCTTCATACCAGTAATCCCACTCTTGAGGACTCATCTGTTTACGAGCACGTTCAGGGTTGGAGATATAATATCCCTGGCGCGCGATGAAGGCTCCTGCCCAACCTGATAGCCACCAGTTCATAAACTGATAAGCCGCATCTTTTTTCTCTCCTTCACAAGCACTTGAAAGACACTGTACCCCGTGCCATGCCCTGTAACCCTCTTTTGGCGCAGCATAGATACAAGGGATTCCCATACCGTTTAGGGTCGATACTGCGGGGGAGAACATACTCTCAATATCGACTTCATTTTTAGCCATCAGATCGATCGAATGCGGCACCGAAGACCAGACTCCTCGAAAATGACCTTTTTTCTTATACTCTATCAATATTTTAAACAACTGGTCGATTTCAGCCCGGCTCATATTTCCAATATCTTTAAACTTCATCAGACCTTTTGCCTCGACTGCCAAGGCCGCATCAAAGATCCCTATCGTCGGTTCATTCACCAAAGCGACACGGCCATGATTCTTCTCATCCAACAACCATCCCCAGCTTTCAGTCTCGTAAGGCACACCTTTTGGTATGACAGCGCTGTTGTAGCCAAAAGAGTCAACATTATGCACATAGGGCATAAAGCTTATCTCTTCTGTCGGACTTGAGCCCAGACTTCCATCTTTCTGGATGAACAACACCTTGTTCGGAGAGTCACCTGCTCCCATCTTGGCATCCGGTGTTATCTTTCCTGTCTTGGAAAGATCGTTGATCTCGTCCCAATAAGTCAGTCTTTTAACATCTATAGCCTGAATAGCATCTGCTTCCCACAATGGTCGGATACTGTTTGACCATTGCTCATAGATGTCAAAAGAGCTGGGATCAAGACTCGCCTTCAACATCACCTCAGCACTGCCGCCAGGGTAAAACTCGATATTGATACCCAGATCTTTTTGCGCCTTGAGCCTTATCTGCTCTTGAAGGGTCACATGTGTACCCAGTACTTTTATAGTCGGGTATTTATTCCTTGCATGTAAGATCGAAGGAAACGTGAATGTTGCAGCTGTGACTACACCTATACCGGTACTTGTTTTAAGGAACTCTCTACGGCTTATCTCTGACATAGCGACCTCTTTTTTCTTGTATATCAGAAGATTCTATTATTTCTTAACTTTGATGGTTCTTTTGTCAATGGCATAAAAACTATTATCAATATTTTTTAATACTCAAACTCTCTTGACAGCACTCATCATACCGTTCTACTGCCTCCTTGATCTTATGCATGATGGCCAGTTCACCTGCAGGAAAATCATATTCATCCAATTCTTCAAGAGTAAGCCATCGCGCGTCAGAATGTTCATTCAGCACAAACTTCTGCCCTGCTTCTTTCAAACGAGCTGTAAAGAGATGGAGTATAAAATCTTTATGTTGATAGTGTATATGTTCGTAGCCAAGATAGAGTTCAATGCTGATATCCAGTTCAAGTTCCTCTTTGATCTCACGAACTCCACATGCTTCCAAGCTCTCATTCTCTTCGAGTTTTCCGCCGGGAAACTCCCACTTGTTAGGCATCGGTTTATCCGCTGCTCTTTTGGCAATAAGCAGTCTATTCTCACCATTGATGATGGCAAGATTAACCGCGACAATGGGGGTTTTCTGCATCGTCAATCCCGTTTACAAGTTGGCACTTGCTTTTTTCGGCAATATGACGGTAAATTCTGCACCGCGTGAAGTGTTCTGTACACTCAATATACCGCCTATGTGTTTTTCAATAATCATCTTGGCCATGTAAAGTCCCAGTCCCGTACCATTTTTGGACTTACTGCTGAAATAAGGTTCAAAGACCTTTTCAATGATCTTGTTATCTATACCGCCACCATTATCTTCTATATGGATAATGGCATTGCCTTCGTCGCTATTGATTCTAATCCATATATGACGTTCATCCTCTCTCGTTTCCATGAGTACGTCTACCGCATTGTTGATGATATTAATAAGTGCCTGAAGGACTTCGTTCGTATAGGTCTGTAAAAGCTCTTCCGCAGACATCTCAACATCCAGTGTCACTTTTCCCTGGGCAAGTCTTGGTTCAATAAAGTTTTTTAGACGTTCAATAATAGCACCAACCGTGATCTCTTCCGTAGCCTTGTCCGGCTTGAAATAGGTCTGAAAATCATCGATCGTATCAGAGAGATAGACCATCGTGTCAGATATCTTTTCAAGTATCCTGTCACACTCAGTAGGCTCATTCCCCGACATCATGGCCTTTAAGCGTTCATTCGTGATCATCAGTGTTGTAGTTGACAGGGGTTGACGCCATTGATGCGCGATCATACTCATCATCTCACCCATTGTAGCCAGGCGGGATTGTGTGATCATCAACCTTTCCTGCTCGGTGATCTTGGCAACCTTGTCAGCTACCCTGCTCTCAAGTGACTCATTAAGTTCTTGCAGTTCTTTTGTCTTCTGTGCGACCTTCTTTTCAAGTTCTTCATTGAACTGGGCCAACTGTTTTTGCTGCGTAGTGATCTCCTGTTCAAAATCGATTATCTTTTTGGTATATACACGAAAAAACAGACTTGCGATGATCAGACCTAGCACTGAACTGATAATCGCCGTATCCGAGAGTTGAAGATCATGTACCGCATTGGTTGTAAGGACAATAATAAGGGATAAAATCGTGATCACGCCGCCTGCGCGCACGCCGCCCGTAATATATGCGGCAAAGGTAAGCAGGTAAAACCAGATGATCCTGAACTCATCATGGGGAACAAAGATCAGTGCCGAGATAAAATTGACCATGGCCGCTGCATACATTAGATAGGCATTTTGAAGATAGTTTTCTTTCGGACCGCGAAGACGTACCATCAATACAATAGAGATGATAGTTAGAATATAATTAGAAACCGTCTGAACAATACCCAGTGGATCTATACCCAGCGTGCTTAGAAGACCAAAAACGAAGGTGAAAAATGCCATGACTAGCAGTACCGTATTGATCACACGGTACTGAAACTTTAAAAGCACCTCGTCGTTTCCGAATGAATGACCGCTTTCAAACAGTCTGGCAAAGAAAGAGGTCTGTTTTTGATCCATAATCACCCTAGGCCTAAAAGGCTTTTCCTGATTATACATTCTTAATTCTTATGAACGAAGAAACGGCTCCGGCCTAAGGAAAAGCTAAAAGTCAAAATGTTCAGGTGAGTGAAGTAGAATAGGCAAGCATCTACGTGCCTAACAGATAGACAAGACCAAAGGCCGTCGCCGATGCCCCCATGAAGATCGAACCAAACATAAATGAAGAGATAAGTTTGATGATGGGCTGATAGGTCCATTTGATGAGCAAGATGACCCCGGAACCGATGAGTGGAGGGACAAAAGTATAGATAAGTACCTCTACAAGGCCAAAGCCCTGAGGCAGGTATACGAAGTTGGCGATCAAGGTGTCAAAAACAACGAGAATAAGGAAATAGGTGATAATGTATCGAATGGTCTGAAATTGTTCAAAACATTTTGACACCTCTACTTTCTCTGTAATGATACACTTCATATCAGAGAAATTAGCATCCCTGAGTGATTTCTCTTCACAAATAAAGAAGACAAAAAGACTGAAGAAAAGTCCGGCACCCATCAACAACATGACTACATCCATTTACATGCTCCTTATCTATAATAAATAATTATATCTTAATATAAGAATATTTAATACTATATCTTTAGGGAGATTTTAAGAAAGAGAATTCTTTTCACCAGGAATTTAAAAAAAATATTTAAGTCAAGATGGATTAATAGTGCGTTATATTATTTGAATTATTTATACTAGAGGTCTGTTATGAAGATAGAGTCACTCTGTTTAAGCATTAGTTTGATCCTCCCTTTGTCTCTACCCGCTGATGTGAACAAGGGAAAACTCATGTACGAAGAAGAGAAATGCTCCAAATGTCACAGCCATGATATCTTTACCCATGAAGACCGTAAGGTAAAAAACTACAAACACTTAAAAAAACAGGTGAACTGGTGTGCTTTTCAAAACGATGCACCCTGGTTCGATGATGAGACCGACCATGTCATCCATTATCTCAACCACTATTTCTACAAGTATCGTAAAGAGAACTGAGACCTTTATCAAGCCACTCTCACATTAACCTCACAATTACAAACTAAACTATAGCAATCACTTAGGAATTACATCAGTTAATTTTTAGTAAAATATTATAATTAAAATAAGTTAGGAAAATCATGAGCAACACAAAAAGACTCTTTTTTATAAAGTTTTTGACAATTATAATGATGTTGGCCTCTGTCGCTTCTGCCACTGAGCTTGACTGGTTACATGACTATGACAAGGCTTTGATCCAGGCGAAACAAGAGAAAAAAGACATCTACCTTTTTATCGGTGCGGATAAATGCAGGTTTTGCAAAAAGTTTAAAGAGACCACTCTTTCGGATAAAGATATGATGAATAAACTGAGAAAAGAGTATATCCTTGTCTACCTTTCAAGAGATCAACATAAAATACCGGACTGGTTTCAGACAAAAGGGGTGCCTCGACACTATTTCCTTGATGCAGACGGGAATATCTTTCATGATACCTGGGGCGGTAGAGAACTCAAAGGTTTTTATGATGTTTTGGATGAAGCGGAATTGAAAAAAGAGTGGTCGGATAAATAGTAGTCCGATCCTGCATCCAAAAAATCGGATGCAGCACTCATGACTACATTTTGAATTCAGTCACCCAAAGGTCATGCAGATTACAAAAACTCAAAGCATACAACTCTGAATGATCACCCTTGATCTCGTAGGTTGAAATAGCTTTCTTGTCCTGCTTTGGAAAAAACACCTGTTCACCCAGTACTTCTCCCGAAGCCGTAACCAAGGTATGTTTGACAATGTAATGCATCTCTGCCATCCCGTGCTTGGTCTCTAACGTGACCTTATTTCCATCGACGCTGACTACAGGGGCATGACTTCCTGCTTTACCTTCCCATCTTCCCGGTTCCTCGGCAGAATAGGCAAAGATGTTCTTAACACTGTTCTCCTTGGCAATTGCAGGTATTGCTGTTGCAGCAAGTAGACCACCTGAAACGACTACCGATGACTTTAAAAATTCTCTACGGTTTTTCATTGTTTTCCTTTATAAATTGCTTGAATAAAAAGTATATCAGGTAAATCTCAAGCCTATATAAATCTATTGGCTAAGCAATTCATTTTAGGCTCTGTTTATTCTTCGTTATCATCCTGATAAGCACTGATAAAGCCGTCAATTAAAAGCTCCAGGGCTTCAAGGGTGTCTGCATAGGGATCATAACCTTCAATAAGCTTGCTTTCCAGATAAGTATAAGCGAAAGTCTCAATATCGTCCTTACGCTTTGTGATCACCTCTTCACCCAACTTCACCTGAATATTAATAGCCACAGACTCTTCTATAGCGATCGATTCGATTTTAACCACAAAGACAGAGGCATCCGTCTCGCCAAAAACAAATCCGGCTTTTTCCAGCTTCTGCTGTACTCTTTTCTTGAGCGTCTCTTTCTGCTCTTTACTGATGAACTCTGCCTCACTTGCAAAGTAGAGGTTTAGCGAGTGGACGTTATCAAGGGTGTAATATGATTGGGCGAAAAGCTGCAGACTTACAAGCAGTAGTAGAAATATCTTTTTCATTCCGCTTCTCCTTCAGTGAAAAGGCTCAATGCATCATCCATATTCTCCATATATTCCTGCTTTTTCATATAGGCGACTGTCGTCAACAATGCTTTTTCATTGGAAGGATCCACAAAATACACGGCAGGGATAAGCGGGGCATAGAATGCATCCGGATACTTTCCTTTGTCCTTATATTTGTCAATCACGACAGGAACGAAGTTCTCGTTCACCTGAGCTTTGACCTCGGAAGACTTCAGCGTCTTTCTTTCAAACTTTTTACACCAAGGGCAGTAATCACCGACAACGACAACCATCATCATCTTCTTTTGTTCTTTGGCTGTTTTTAACGCCGTCTTGTAGTCCCTTTGGTAATTGACTTCTGATGCAAAATCATCTATCTTCGCCGAGAAGAGAAGTGTAAACATCATCACTGATAATAAAATAACTTTCATTTGATTCCTTCTAAATTAAACTGATATTATAAAGGAATTAACTCAAAAACTTATTACAAAAATAAACTGGTTTTATTTTAGGGATCTGCCAAGCAAGACGCCAATAGCATCAAAGCTCCTTGTTTTGTATGCTGATATGAGCAATTCAGTCAATATTACACTGATGTTTATGCAAAAAAGCTTAGGAAGAAAACTTATATCCAAAACCAGCATAAACCCCTTAGAAGGATGATATCTTCTCTCATCTTTACCTGAGCAAAGAACGTTATAATGCCATGAATGAAAAAAGTTTATATCACAGACCTCGACCACACCTTTCTTCGCTCTGACTTGAGTATCAGCACCTTCAGCCAGAAGACATGGAACGAGAAAAGCCAAAAGGCTTTTCTTTCAATTGCAACAGCACGCAGTTTCTATTCCGCTTCCACCCTTCTTAAGGGCTTCAATATCAATGCACCGATGATACTTCTGGACGGCTCCCTTATCGTATCGGCTGACAAGACGATCATTGATACGAAGTTCCTCGATCAGGAGATAGCGAACACCCTTATTGATGAATCCATGCGACATTTTGCGCTACACCCCTTTGTCATCGCGCTCAAAGACGGTGCGCTTAATGAGTCTTTTGACTTTCCTCTTGAACAGACCGAGGTACAAAAAGAGCTCCTGCTCAACTTCAAAGATGACCCGAGATTGAGGCAACATAAAAGGGTTTATGCCACCAAACAGACGTTCAAGATCGTCTATATGGGTTCAAAAGAGCAGATGTTCCCACTATACAATTATCTCAAAGCGCACTTTGGCGGTCACTTTGAGTTTAAGCTATCACCTGAGAACTACACAAAAGGATACTTTCTGACCATCCTTCATCCTCTCGGAGACAAGGCTTACGGGTTGCAAAAAGTGGGTGAGCACCTCAACCGGCCGCTTGAAGCAATAACCGTTTTTGGCGACAGTATCAATGATATAGGGATGTTTCGTCTGGCCGGGACCTCTGTCGCCGTATCGAATGCTTTGGATGAGGCAAAAAAAGCCGCCCATATCGTCTTGAATGAGAGCAATGATGATGATGGCGTAGCACGTTACCTGGAGCGGGATCGAGTCTGAGCGATATAAATATCACATGACCTGCACATTGTTTTTATTCGCTTCTTTCGCCTTATACAAGGCTCTGTCCGCCCGGATGAAGACAGCATCCTCATCATCTTCTTCCCTGTAGGAGGTCACACCGAAACTGCAAGTGATCTTCAAGTCGTTTTCCAAGGGTGTATTCGCAATGTTTTTTCGTATCATCTCCGCTTTTTCTGCAGCAACTTCTACCGGGATATTAGGAAAGATAAGGATGAACTCTTCGCCGCCCCATCTCGCCACAGTGTCACTGTCGCGAATATTCTTCTTCAATATCTCCGCAATATGACACAAGACCTTGTCTCCGGTCTTATGCCCATACTTATCATTGAACGATTTGAAATCATCAATATCAAGCAAGATGACACTCATGGGAAGCATATAACGCTTGGCCCTTTTCATCTCTTTGGTGAAAATCTTTTCAAACATACGCCGATTATAGGTCTCTGTCAAAACATCATAAGAGGCATTACGCTCTGCCTGTTTGATGTTTTCCTCCAACCTTCTGTTAAGTTCTTCGAGTTCCTGTGTACGTTGCTCCACCAGACTCTCAAGGGAAGCATTGTCTGTCAAGAGCAACTCGTTTTGCCGCAACAGCTTCTCTTGAATCGTTTTCACCTCATGGATATTCGTATGAGCACCGATCATACGAGCGACTGCACCACCCTCCGTCCACTCTACGATTTTTGCCGAGTCTTCTATCCAGAGATACGTGCCGTCTGATTTTTTACAGCGGTATTGGATCTTATACTCGTCCGTTTCACCGTGAATATAGGATTCAAAATGCTCCATGACCCTGTTATAATCATCCGGATGGATTACATTCTCCCAGGTCAAAACGTTTTTATCCAGACTGTTTACATCATACTCAAGCATACGATACCATCCCGGGCTGCGTTCAACATGGCCACTGAGCGCATTCCAGTCCCATACACCCTCTGAGATGATGTCTAAAATAAGATGAAGTGTCTCTTCTGCTTTTTCAAGTGAAGAGTGTGCATACTGGCTTTTCATACTCTGCTCCATGTCCACTCGAGCTACCTACTATTATAACTATACCATCTTTTGAGCACTTATCCTCTGTGATATGGATATCACCGCTCCAGTTCTTCTAATCTCTCTTCATAATCGTTCATAATCTCGTCCAACTCGTTTTGCGCTTCTTCCAGTCGTTCAAATTTGGCTTCGACACTGCTCTCTTCCGCAGAGACAAGCTTGGAAAGTTCCATGACTTTAGTGCTCTCACCTGCATTGGAAGCCGCAATGAGTTCATCATGATGCGATGCGACTGACTCTTCGAGTTCCATGATCTCATTCTCAAGTTTTTCGACCTCTTTTTTAAGGGGTGAAGCAAGCTTGTTTCTCTCCTGGATCAGTGCTGAACGGAGTTTTTTGTTCTCTTTTTTATTGACCTTTGGAGCTGTCTTGACTTTTTCTACTTCCTCTTCTTCATCCCAGCCGATCTTTTCTAAAAAGAGCTCATATCCACCATCAAAATACTCTGCACCGTCTTTGGCAAAAACTATGAGCCTGTCCGCCACCCTGCGCAAAAGTTCCTCGGAGTGCGAGACGATGATGACAGAGCCCTTGAAATTTTTTATGGCTACGGTCAATGCTTCGATAGAGTCCATATCAAGGTGGTGTGTCGGTTCATCCAGAAAAAGAAGGTTGGCCGGACGCGCCAATATCTGTCCCAGCATCACCCTGCTTTTCTCTCCACCGGATAAGAGTGATATCTTTTTATCGGCTGCACTGCCACTGAACATCATCCCTCCGCAGATACTCCTGACGGTAGCCGTCGGAAGCTTCGGATTGGCACGGTATATCTCATCGGTAACCGTACTCTCAGGGTGAAGCCTGTCAATGTTAGTCTGACCAAAATGGCCTGATGCCGTGCTTGGATGATAGGCCACCTCTCCGCTGAGCTGCTTCAATTCACCTGCGATGGTGTTTAACAAAGTCGACTTACCCGTACCGTTCTTCCCTATAATGGCAAGGCATTCCCCTTTTC
>JBFFSC010000017.1:0-20009 GCA_041572615.1 Sulfurimonadaceae bacterium | reverse complement strand
TGGTTCAACTAAGATCTGTGCTATCATCGCTGATATCGACGAAGACGACAAGATCCAGATCCTTGGTGCCGGTATCAGTAAGGCACAAGGATTAAAAAAAGGCAGTATCACCAATATAGAACTCGCATCCAAATCCATTAAGAACGCACTTAATGATGCCAAGCGGGTCGCAGGTACAAACTTCACAAAAGCAATTGTCTCCATCTCCGGCGCCTACACAAAAAGCCTGAACTCCAGCGGTATTGTCAATATCCCGAATAAAGAAGTCGGACTCAAAGAGATCAACCGCGTCATGCACACCTCTTTATATAATGCGAATATCCCTAATGAGTATGAAGTACTGCATACACTGCCTTACAACTTCAAAGTCGATGACCAGGACTTTATTGAAGACCCTCTTGGTATGAATGCCGCACGCTTAGAGGTCGAGACACATATCATCACAACACAGAAGTCAAATCTCAACAATCTTCGCAAAGCAGTCAAAGCTGCCGGTGTCGAAGTAGAGAACATCGTCTTGAGCGGTTATTCATCTGCAATCGCCACGTTAAACTCAGACGAGAAAGAGCTGGGTGCAGCCGTCATTGATATGGGTGGTTCGACCTGTAACCTTGTCATCCATTCAGGAAACTCTGTACGATACAACGACTTTCTGGGTGTCGGTTCCAACCACATCACCAATGACCTCTCGATGGCATTGCACACCCCTTTGAACACGGCAGACAATGTCAAGATGACCTATGGAAGCCTTCATACTCCGTCAAATGATCTGATCGAACTCCCTGTGATCGGTGATGAAGAGACTACGCATGAAGTTTCCCTGGAAGTCGTCTATAATGTCATCTATGCACGTGTCGAGGAGACCTTGATGATCATCGCCCAATCCATTGAAAAAAGCGGACTCAAGGACCAACTCGGTGCAGGTATTGTACTAACAGGCGGTTTTACGCGTATGGAAGGCATCCGTGAACTCGCGGTTGCCATCTTTGACAACATGCCGGTCCGCTTGGCCAAACCGATCGAGATGGAAGGACTTTTTGACACGCTCAGAGATCCTGCATACTCAAGTGCTATCGGGCTGTTAAAATACTCAGCAGGCGGATTCTCACAATATGAGATCGACGTCAATAAACATATGCGTCACCGAAACGAGAGTCTTGAAGACAGAACTGCACCAAATATGACAGATATCTCGCCTCACATCGGGGAAGACGATATCATGCCAATGGAAACCAACAACAGTGATGTCAAAAACGAACTGGCATCATTTACGCCAAACAAGGTCAACAAAGATGAACCAAACTTTTTCAGTAAAGTCTGGCAATGGGCAACACAACTATTTTAAGGAGAGTGGAAATGGAAGCATTTAGTGTAGAAGAGACAACAACGGTTTCAGGAGCAAAGATCATTGTTGTCGGTGTCGGCGGCGGCGGTGGAAACATGATCGGACATATGATCAGCGAAGGCATCGAAGGGATCGAGATGATCGTTGCCAATACTGATGCACAGATGTTGGATCATTCTCAGACATGTACCAAGATTCAACTTGGTGCAAAACTGACTAAAGGTCTTGGTGCCGGTATGAAGCCGGAAGTCGGTAAAGAATCGGCAATCGAATCATATGACGATATCCGTAACGCTCTTGAAGGCGCCGACATTGTCTTCGTAGCTGCCGGTCTTGGCGGTGGTACAGGAACAGGTGCAGCACCGGTGATCGCAAAGATCGCCAAAGAGGTAGGTGCCTTGACTATCTCTGTTGTGACAAAACCATTTATGTTTGAACAACGTAAACGTATGAAAGTCGCAATGGCAGGCCTTGAAGAGCTTAAAAAAGAGTCTGACTCTATCGTTGTCATTCCTAATGACAAACTGCTTTCTATCGTCGATAGAAACATGGGGATCAAAGAGAGTTTCAGACTGGTCGACTCTGTCTTGGCTCAGGCCGTTAGTGGAACGTCGGGTGTTATCCTGTCATCGGGTGCAAACGATATCAACCTTGACTTCGCTGACCTTCAGACAGTCATGTCTCACCGTGGTATGGCATTGATGGGTGTCGGTGTTCACCAAGGTGAGAACGCAGCTTATGAAGCGATCAAATCTGCTATTGAGTCTCCGCTTCTTGACAACATGTCTATCAATGGTGCGATGGGCGTACTTGTACATTTCCACATGCACCCGGATTTCCCTCTTATCGAGATGAATGATGCGATGCAGGTGATCGAGGAGTCGGCGGATGAAGATGCTGATATCATCTTCGGTACGACAACTGATGAAACACTTGAACAAGACTATGTTCGTATCACGCTTGTAGCAACAGGTTTTGAGAAAGAGTTGAACAAAGGCGGTAACTCTACAAATAACCCTGAGTTTGATGTTCCAACAGAACAAAAACAGGTACATATCCAACGTCCTATCCTAAAAGTCGTCGGTGGTGAAGACTTTGACGGTCGTGAAGAGTTTCTTGACGTTCCGACTTATATGCGCCAACAAAAAGACTAAGAAGGTCAAGACCTTTTTAGCTCTTGATCTGAAAGAGACCTAAATGAGCTCTAGCGATGCACTCCTTAAGGCCAAAACGCTCCTTGGCCTCTCCAATAAAGCAACACTCTTTGAAATCAAACAGCGGTACCGAAACCTCATGCAGCAATGGCATCCGGATAAGAACCCTGACGATACTGAAACAGCCCAGAAGATGAGTACGCAGATCAATGAAGCCTATCAGACTATCCTGGAGTACTGTAACAACTATGAATATAGTTTCAGTGAAGAGGAGATACGCAAGAAAGCTGCAAGTCCACATGAATGGTGGGAATCACGTTTTGGAGACCCCAACCGCCCTAAAAAATAGTACTAGCTTGTTATCTTCATTTCACTCTAATTCTTTTCTCATTAAAATTGGACTATGAAGAAACAAAAGCTCATTCTAATCGGCTCTTCCACTGGAGGACCCGGACATTTGGAAAAGATACTCTCACAGCTGTCCAAAGAGTTCTCTTCCACTGTCGTTATCGCACAGCATGTCGACTCTATCTTTCTACCGTCAATGATCAAACATCTCAATGAGATCTGTCCGATTGAGATCCTACAGGCAGAAGAGCACAAAGAGATAAAGAAGAGCCATATCATTTTCACCTATAAAAATATCACGGACCTTCATTTCGCTCATCATAACGGACTGCATCTGCAAAAAAGCACGTATACAAGTCACAACTCGCCATCCATAGATTCGCTCTTCCTTTCCGCTTCCAAACTGCATAGAGAGTTTGACATCCTGGCCTGTCTACTCACAGGTATCGGTGATGACGGGGCAAAAGGCATGCTGGCGCTTAAAAAGCATGGTGCACACTGCATTAGCGAGAGTGAGAAGAGCAGCGTCGTCTTCGGCATGCCAAAGGCAGCCTTTGAGTTGGGTGCAAGTACAGAGGTACTGCCCTTGGACGATATCATAGAGAAGATCAAAAGTTTTTAGAAGGATAGAAGATGTCATTCCAGTCCCTGCTAGAACATTTTTATGCCAACACAGGTATCGAGTTCAAAGAGAACAGAGATATCGTCGAGCGTAAGATAAAGGCTTTTTATGAGGAGAGAGGCTACCATGACTTTCATGACTTCTTTATCGCTGTCAAAGAGCAGAAGCCACTCCATCAAGAGTTAATAAACCTCCTGACCACATCAGAGACCTATTTTTATCGTGAGCTTTCCCAGATACAACGCTTTATTTCCTATGTCCAAGAGAAACAAGATTCCATCAGAATCCTCTGTGCCCCATGTGCTAGTGGAGAGGAGCCCTTTTCCCTCTTAATAGCGATGCTTGAGGCACATATAGATATCAATAAGATAGAGATATATGGTATCGATATCAATACGAATGAGATAAACAAAGCCATCGCAGGAATATACACGCATCGGCGTCTATACCAGCTCCCTGATCCACTTCAAAAGAAGTACTTTACAAAACTGGATGAGAACCATTATGAGATCATCCCAAAACTCAAAGCGCATGTCCACTTCAAACAGATGAACATCTTTGATCCCTTTCCGAACGGTTTAGACAATTTTGATGTCATCTTTTCTCGCAATATGCTCATCTATTTTGACAAAAAAGCCCAGGAGAAGTCGGAAAAGGTATTTTATGACAAGCTCCGCAGCGGAGGCCTTTTATTTCTCGGTCATGCCGACCATATCCATCATACATGCGATTTCAAACGTATCAGTGAAAAAGGTGTAAGTTTCTATCAGAAACAAGAGCATCCCTTTTAAATAAGAAAGCCCTCTAAGCAAACTGTATCGGTCCTTCGCTTCGCCCATGCAGAAACTGCTGAACAGCAGGATGCTCCGAGCTCTTGATCTCTTCTTCATTGCCATAAGCGACAATCTTTCCGTCAAAGAGCATGGCGAAATAATCCCCCGCTTTGAAGCTCTCATTGATATCATGTGAGATCAGCACCGAGGTCACACCAAGCTTGTCCTGGAGTTTGATGATCATCTGCGTGATATGATCACTTGTTACCGGGTCCAGTCCCGAGGTCGGCTCATCATAGAGAATGATCTTCGGCTCAAGTACGATTGTACGTGCCAGTCCGACACGTTTACGCATACCTCCGGAGAGCTCATCAGGAAAAAGTGTGGCGATATCATCCGGTTTCAACCCCACCATGGATAGTTTTGAGAAGACATTCTTATGTATCTCCTCCTCGCTCATCTTCGTATGCTCACGTAAAGGAAAGGCGACATTCTCAAAGACATTCATACTGTCAAAAAGTGCACCGCTTTGAAAGAGAAAGCCCACCTCTTTACGGATAGCCCGCATCTCTTTTTCACTGCAGCCTACGATCTGTGTCCCATCCACGATAATGCCGCCTTCTTCAGGTTTCAAGAGGCCGACGATATGTTTGATGATCGTCGATTTACCCCCGCCGGAAACACCCAGGATTACCGTCGTCTTTCCCCTGACGATATTAAGATCAATGCCTTTTAATATCTGTCGCTCACCAAAACGTTTATGCAGGTTTTGAAACTGTATCATGCCTTTCTCTTTTTCCCCAGCAGTACATACAGACGTCGTCCCATGATAACGATCAGCGAGAGTACCAGGATTTTAAAGTCAAGTTCCGAGCCCAGATGAAGGTTTTGAAACTCTTCGGTCTGTGTCGCCTCTTCACCCAAAGCCTGCATCTCAAGAATCTTCGGTGTATAGACCCCGATAAAAAGTGCTATTGTCGAGAGCGCGACCATCGTAGAGAGCATAACCGTCATGTCTCGCTGCAGGATCTTGTAGGAATAGGCTTCATAAGCCATGATGACGATTCCCATAAAACCTAGAAAATAGGTAAACTTGTCAAAGCCCTGCGCCATGATCTGACCTTCTTGATAATGTGAAAGGATCGGGCCGATAATGGCATCAGAATGAAAGATCGTCGATGTCATGATAATACCCAGTGTCAATATCCCGCCGATAGTGGCTCCTAAAAGGATCAAATAGATCATATCGATCGTACGTTTAAACTGTAGCATCTTCATTTTCCTTTATCAACTCCAATATAAACCCGCGGTCATGTCCCGCATAGTCCTTGTAAAACTCTAAAGATGATATCTTTTTATCTTTACAGTAGGCTTCAATCTTCTCTTTTTGATCATATCCCATCTCACAGGCCAGTATACGCACACCTCTCTCAAAAGCCTCATCGATCAGGCGCTGAAGGATCTCATCTCCCACTTCACCACCGTAGAGCGCATTTTGGGGTTCGTAGTCCAGGTTGGAATCAAGAACAACCTCGTTAGCAATATAAGGGGGATTCGAGACAAGGACATCTATGGGAGTATCTATGCCCTCAAGAAGATCAGTATGGACAAGTTCAATACGATCATTCAACCCTTTTTCTTCAATATTGATTCGGGCTATCTTAATGGCATCCTCACTGATGTCACTCGCTGTGAAACGGGCATTTTTGAGATGCTGTGCCAGAACAATGGAGACCACGCCGCTTCCTACACCGACCTCTACGATTGAATCCCTGCTTGAGGGATCAATTTTTTCAAGAACTTTTTCAATCAGCAGTTCCGTCTCCGGACGGGGGATAAGTGCCCCGGGTGCGATGTAAAACTCCTGTGAGAAGAAGCTGACACGTGAGGTGATATACTCTATGGGTTCATTCTCTTCACGTCTTCTGACAAGGTCCATATACCCCTCTGCTTCAATCTCTTCATCCAGGTGGGTCAAAAGGTAAAGTTGATCTTTTGCTATGACCTTTTCCATCAGGATCTCTGCCTCACGGCGGGGACGCTCCGCGATCTCACGCAAGGCAGAGGCACCCAGTTCTAGCCATTCATCTATTGTTCTGGACATGGACCTTCGCTCGCATCGCTGTGCTCTGAAGTGATATCGATTCCCAACTCTTTAAGACGCTCCATCACAGGAGGGTGCGTATAATGAAAAAAGATATAAATAGGATGCGAAAGCGGAAAGCTTTTATTTTCGCTCACGAGCTTTTGCAGGGCGGAAGCCAGATGCTCACCGCCACCGAGTTCAGCACCCGTTTTATCTGCTTCAAACTCATTGTGTCGGCTCACAACACCCATCAAAGGCATCATGATAAAACCCAGTACCGGCATAAACAAGATAAACAGTACCATGATGATCCCGGGAGTCTGTGCCACACCCAACTCTAAAAAGATGTTCTCATCCAAATTGCCAAAAAGTGCGAACATCGCAAAAAGCAATGCTCCCATAAGACCCATGTTCTTATAGATATCGCCATGGGCGAAATGCCCCAGTTCATGACCCAAAACGGCCAAAAGTTCCTGAGGTGTGAGCTTTTCGATCAGTGTATCAAAGAGTACGACCCGTTTTGTTTTCCCCAGTCCGCCAAAGTAGGCGTTCAAACGGGCGTCACGTTTACTCGCGTCTGAGACAAAGATTCCGGAAGAGACAAAGCCTGTCTTGGCCATCATTGCTTCGATACTCTCTTTGAGCTCACCCTCTTCCAAAGGGGTAACCTTGTCAAAGAAGAGTGCACGTACTGTCGGGAAGAACATATTGACCAATACGATGACACCAAAGATGAAGACGAAACTGTATAGCCACCACATCTCGACACCGGTCATGATCATATTCACACCCCAGATCACTGTCCCACCGATAACCAGCATGATTACTGTGCTGACAAGCGTATCTCTTACATAAAGACCGACAGTCGATTTGTTGAATCCGTACGCCTCATCCACAACAAATTTCTGGTAGATCTCAAAAGGAAGAGAGACGATACCGTTGATAATGATAAAACCCAGGACGAAAAGAATCGTATGTATCGTCGGGGACAGGCTTGTAAACTGTGTATCAAGCCAGGAGATACCCATACTCAACCAAAAGATTAATACGGCATATTCGACGATGGTAGAGACGATGCTGACACGTTCTTTGGTTATCGCGTAATTGCCTGCCTGGATAAATTCTTTTGGCTCCAGCAAGACATTTTTCTTAGCTTTTGCCTGAGTTAGATAGCCGATCTGCATCACACTGACATAGATCCGCATTATGATATAAACGGTATAGATTCCTATGGCTAGACTCAGCACTTAAATCCTTTTGCTTTTTTACGAATTTTATCATCTTTGACTTAAGCGCACCTCTAAAAAACTACTTGCTGTAGATGATCTCTTTAGCCGGTGTGATCTCATCGTCTACATGTGAATAAACCCCTTTGACGATACTGTAAAGAAAGCCCATCGCCAAGAGCATTGCTATGACCGCATAGACTATGTGTTTTTTCTCGCCTTTTAGACCGTTGAAGTCCGTACTGTCCTGTAATCTCGGCTCATTCATAAGAAAGCTCCTTATTGTATTAATTATAAGAAGTCTAGCTAATATTTATTATATTTTTATCAAATAACACTTTTACTTCATCCAGTTTTTTTCGGCTGTAAATCCATGTGACCACAGCAGAAAATGTCACGATCATGGCGATGCCGATCCACACCCACACTATTCCCAATCCAAAGTAGACAAAGAGGCTCAGCAGTATGACAGGAGCAATGATCTGTCTAAAGATTGAGATATAAAAGATAAAACCGGGTCGTTTGATCCCCTGAAGCATGGCGAGATAGACAAAGATGACCATAAAGGCAAAGAGAATAAAAGCCTCGACACGAAGGTAGATCGCACCCTCTTCTATCACTCTGATATCATCAGAGAAGAACCTCATGAACTGCTCTGCCCCTGCTAGCAACAGGAACATTCCTATCAGTGAGATGATCCCTCCGTAATAGAGCGAGAGCTTGATCGTCTCCTCTATCCGTTCAAAGGCCTTGGCTCCATTGTTCTGTGATACGATCGCAAGTACTGCAACGTTTAGCCCGATACTGGGCATCAACACGATCTGTTCGATCCGCATACCGATACCAAAAGCAGCGACGACCTCCTTGCCGTAAGGTGCGACAAAATAGGTGATGATGAAGATTCCCGTTGCCATCATGATCATATTGACGCTGGGAGGAAAGCCCTGTCTCATGAGTTCTTTATAGACAGAACTATCTGCTGTGAAACCCTGATCAGAACGCAGTAATGGCGTCTTCTTCAGACGGTAAAAAAGATAGAGCATGGTGATCAATTCGGTGATGATCGTCGCAAGGGAGATTCCCTCTACCCCTTGAGGCGCTATGCCTACTCCTCCGTAGACAAACCAGTAATCAAACAAAATGTTCAGAAACGATGAGACGATCAGGATATTCCTAAATGAGACCGTATCACCCATCGCATTCAACAAGGCGTTGATAAAATAGCTCAATACAAAAAAGACAGAACCGTACAGGATGATATTGATATAGTCCAAAGACTCTTTGAGATAATCGCCATGGGCACCTAAAAGCTGCATCAGGTAAGGTGTCGAAAGCACACCCAGCAGTGTCAAGACGACAGAAAGAAGAATAGCAAAGAGCAAAGCATTTAACGCGATGTGGACAGCACGTTCCTCATCCTTTTCACCCAGAGCATTACCGACCAGGGCAGTTACCGCTTCACTCATACCCCCGGCAAAGGCTATCATCATAAAGAATATCGAGAACGAAAGTGTCAATGCCGAAAGTGCCTGGGTTGATATCTGGCCTGCAAAATAGGTGTCCGTCACATTATACATCGTATGAAAAAAGAAACCGACGCTCGCGGGAACAGCAAGTTTCTTAATCTGTGTGGCAATATCATCTTGGGTTAAATCTATATTCATTACAATGTCTTTATGGATATATATACACAAACACCCGAGCCGCCTAACGCTCAGTGCAGAATCTTAAAGCTGATACTCAGTACCTTTTTAAGTTATGGCGCCTTTATCATCGCTCTAGGTGTCTGGTGGTTGTATAACTGGTATTATGCCCTTTCTGCCTTGTTATTATCTTTTATATTGATAGGCATTATACGTTCTAAACTTCTGCACAGCTCCATACCTAAGGTCCAGCAGGAGTTCTCCTATTCAGACAGTGATATCATCGGCTGGTACCTGCATATGAACATCTGTCCCACTGAAGCCAAATAGGCTATAATTCCAAAACAAGTAAAACCTTTCCACAGGGATGTTTCTTTAGAAAACAAGAGAAGCGCTCCCTTTGGGATGTTCCAACTAAAAATATAAAAGAAATGAAACAATATGGCATTAATAGATTTACTCGGCATCCATAAGAACTATTCTGCGCAGAAGATCCTCGTGAACACGAACTTCAATCTTGAAGAGGGTGAACGTGTCGTCATCGTCGGGAAGAACGGAAGCGGAAAGTCTACCCTGATGAAGATCGTCAACGGGACACTCGACTTTGATGAAGGCGAACGTATCACGAGACAGGGCCTTCAAGTCAAGATGCTTGCCCAGGTACCGAAGTTCAAACCCGGTGCCACTGTCCGAGAAGCGATCGAAGACGGCTTGGGAGAACTGAAAACGGCCAGCGCACGTTTTGATGAGCTATCCCTCCTGCTTGCCGAGGATTATGACAATGAAGAGTTGATGCTCGAACATGCCGAGATCTCCAGTTACCTTGACCACCACTCGGCCTGGAACCTTGACGACAAGATCGAACGCATTCTGGAGCACTTTCAGCTCAAAGCCTATGAAAACAAGAACATCGACCTGCTAAGCGGAGGGGAACAGCGCCGTGTC
Organism: Sulfurimonadaceae bacterium; assembly: GCA_041572615.1. GTDB lineage: Bacteria > Campylobacterota > Campylobacteria > Campylobacterales > Sulfurimonadaceae. The sequence goes on along the minus strand of JBFFSC010000017.1, from coordinate 9,867 downwards.
GCCCTGGCCGGTCTGCTCCTGCTGAAACCTGACGTACTGCTGCTTGATGAGCCGACCAACCACCTTGATGTCTACATGGTCGAATTCCTTGAAGAGCTTCTTCTCAAGGAGAAGTTCACCCTGCTCTTTATCTCCCATGACCGTTACTTCATCGACCGTATCGCGACACGCACCATCGAGGTTGAAGATGGAGCTCTTCGCGTCTTCAGAGGCGGATACTCTGATTACCTTACACAAAAAGAGGAGATCATGCGCACGATGCAGAAACAGCATGAGAACCTCCTAAGGCATCTTAGAAGCGAGAACGAGTGGTATGCACGAGGAGTACGTGCACGACTCAAGCGTAATGAAGGAAGAAAAGCACGCCTGATGGAACTGCGTGAAGCCGCCAAGACAAATCCCGCGCAGATACGCAAGATGAAAGTTGAACTCGAACGCGAGCAGAAGAACTTCCAACGTGACAAAAGTGTCAACAAACAGAAGATGCTCTTCGAAGTGGAAAATCTCTCTTACAGCATCGGCGACAAACAGCTTATCAAAGACTTCAGCATCCGTATCCTGCAAAAAGATGTCATCGCCGTCGTAGGACCCAACGGAAGCGGTAAGTCGACCCTGCTAAAACTGCTTCTCGATCGTATACAGCCTGACAGCGGAAAGATCGACAGGGGTGAGTTCAAGATCGGCTATTTTGATCAGCACAGGGAGATGCTTGACGACTCCAAGAACCTAATTGAGACTTTTTGTCCCGACGGCGGCGACCGTGTCGAAGTACAGGGTTCCAACATGCATGTCTACGGATACCTAAAGAACTTTCTATTTCCCCGGGAATATCTTGACAAGAAGATAGGCGTACTCAGCGGCGGCGAGAAAAACCGTATTGCCCTCGCCCTACTCTTCACCAAAAAAGTCGACATCATGATCCTCGATGAACCGACCAATGACCTCGATATTCCGACGATCAATATCCTCGAAGAGAAGCTGCAGCACTTTCCCGGCGCAGTCATTCTTGTCAGCCATGACCGCTACTTTGTCGACAAGATCGCCAAGAAGCTGCTTATCTTCAAAGGAAACGGCCACATAGAAGAGAGCTTCCAGGAGTACAGCGAATACTTAAACATCGAAAAAGCACTCAACTCCATCGCCGAACTTGAAGATGCCCCGGAAAAGAAAAAAGAGATCATCAAAGAGATGGACAAGAACCTCAAAAAAGAGGTCTTCAAACTGACCTACAAAGAGAAAGAGGCACTCAAAAAACTGCCTGATCAGATCGAAGCACTGGAAATAAAGATCGAAGAGATCAACAGCTGTCTCGCAAACCCGGAATGCTATCAGGAGATCGGACTCACCAAACTCTCGAAGGAACTTGAAGAGAAAGAGGCTGAATACGAAAATATGGTCGAAGAGCTACTTCGTATCGAAGAGAAGGTTGAAATCATTGAAGCTCAAAACTAACGAAAGTGGTTTTTCGAAAGAAAAAAGTTTATTCTGTTTTATCATATGAAACAGAACACACGTCAGGCGAAGCCGCATCGTAAAGGATAAGCAGTAATGAACAAATGGAGAACAAAATTAAAAAGCTGGGCCAAAGAGCTCGTCGTCACGGCGCTGCTTGTTTTTATCATTGCCAATGCCATCAGTCTTTTTCGCGCACCTGACCTCAAGGAAAGAAACCTTCCCGAGATCAACACTCTACTCATCAACGAGGAGCTCTTTTCTACACTTGATTACAAGGGAAAACCTCTTTTGATCCACTTTTGGGCGACCTGGTGTCCCACCTGTAAATTGGAAGCGGGAAATATCCAGACACTCTCTGAAAACTATGATGTCCTAACCATTGCCGTCAAATCAGGAGAAGATGGAAAGATCAATGCCTATCTTAAAGAGCATGAACTGAACTTCAAGGTCATCAACGACCAGGACGGCATCCTTTCCTCGCAATTCTCTGTTTCTGCCTTCCCGACAACCTTTATCTATGACAAAGAAGGAAAGCTCAGCTTTACCGAGGTAGGCTATACCTCAACCTGGGGCCTTTGGCTGCGCATGTGGTGGGCTGGACAATAATGAAAAAACAGAAGCACAAAAGTTAATAGAAAATAATTATCAAATCATCGAAAGAGATTAGGCTGAGTATATTTATCATAAGTCATTCATTGAAACACTGGCTTGTTTCGGAGTAAAGAATGGAACCAGTTTTTTTCAATCTTGCCGAGGAAAAGAAAGGCCTTAAAGTACTGTCTGAGCAGATCTGAGCCCTGGAAGCAAATATCGAAGAAAAATCCGATAACAGGTGACTAGAAGTCACCTATAGCAGCACGTGCTGGAATCTCTTCCATCGCTTTTTTAACGCCTAAACCAAGCTCTAACATATCTTTAGGTAACGGGAACCCTCCATGAATAGCAAGAGTCATATCCATAGTAACTAGAAATCTATCTCCGTTTCCATACTCTATAAGCATGATCCTGCATGGCATAAACCCACCATAGTATCTAGAGTAATTTAAAAATACCTTTGCGATATGCAGCGAACACAAAGAGAATATTCGTGCATGTTTTACCTCTTCCGGGGCTGCATCATCTTTAGTGTACATCTTGATATCGCCTGTTATACGCATATTGTACTCTTCTGCGAGTGTTTTTATAGAATCGGCAACGTCTTCATTCGCTACATCTTCTGATACTTTAAACTCTTTCATCATAGCACGAGCAGGGTCACCGTACTCAGTTACTGTCGAAAACATATTGTCATATGCTTCCATTGCTCCATCGTCGAGCTTGTGCTGCTGTGTTACAGCGGTCCACCCCATATGCATAGTTGAACATCCTGTAGTGAAAAGTGAAAATCCTGTGATTGCTAATGCTAATAAAATACGTCTTATCATCATATCTCCATTTATATTTTGATGTCCAACATAATACTAAATAATTGTTAAAAATTTAATATATTTAAAATATTTTTACAATTTTTATGTAAAAAAGTTACAAATTTTATGTAAATAAATTCATTTATTTATTATTTTTATATATATTTATGTGAAAAAAAACGACACTAAAACACACCTTATGCTCATAAAATCAGACCCTGCACATAATGTAAAACTCCGCTTTAAAAGGCAACCAATCATCATATTAGAAGAGATCAAAAAAAAGTCAGAAACCTCAATTATTTTAGGATTACTTGAAAAATTTACGATCTAATTCCAACAACATATATAACGACACGCGTTTATAATAAGAACAATGAAATAATACCAATCCACAACCGGATTAGTATTAGCAAATTCATTAAACTTTAGACCTAAAAACGATAGATAAAGTTGAGAAATAACCACCTAAAACTCCAGCAGATTCTATACCATGCTATAATAAGACTTACCAATCATTAAAGAACAAGGTTACTAAACGTTGAAATCCATTTCTGTACTCTTTTTTCTCTTTGTTCTGACACTGTCCTTGCACGCAAAACCACTTGAGACAGTCACCCTGCAGCAACAATGGCTCGATCAGTTTCAGTTTGCCGGTTATTACATGGCTATTGAAAAAGGGTTTTACAAAGAAGCTGGACTTGATGTCCGTCTTAAGAAGTTTGCAAACAACATCAATACCACCGAAGAGGTCATCAGCGGCCGTGCCAATTACGGGATAGGCCGTGCTTCACTCCTGACCGATTACTGTAACGGCAAACCTATCGTGGCACTCAGCGCCATTTTCCAATCCTCTCCGTATATCCTACTCGCGCGTAAAGACTCCGGTATCAAGACGATCAAGGACTTTGTCGGCAAACGCATCATGATGACAAATGACGTTCAAGATGATGTGACTATCCAGTCCATGCTGAAAGCTGAAGGCATCTCTCTTGATGATGTCATACGCCTTGAGCATTCCTTTGATCTTGATGATCTTATCAATGGTAAAACTGACCTGATGGCTGCTTATGTATCCAATGAACCTTTCCGAATGGATGAACTCGGCATTGGCAGTGTTGGGTTTACACCCAAAGAATACGGTTTTGATTATTACAGTGACATCCTTTTCACCTCCCAAAAAGAGCTTAAAGAACATCCCCGACGTGTCGAAGCCTTCCTCATGGCATCGATCAAGGGGTGGCGTTATGCTTTTGAACATATCGAAGAGACAGCCGATGTCATCCGCAAGCGCTACAATGTGCAAAACAAAAGCAGGAAGAGCCTTATCTTTGAAGGTCAGGCACTGAAAAAACTGGCTTTCACCGACAATCATCCACTAGGCCATATCGCTATTGACAAGTTCAAGACGATCTTTAACATGTACCGAGTCATGGGAAAGACAAAGGGCCAGCAAGAAAACTTTGATAAGTTTATCTACCACTCTGCCATCAATGCACCTTTAGAGCTCAGTCCAGACGAAAAAAAGTTCCTTCAAAAGCATACTATAACAGCAATTTCAACAGGGAAGTGGGCACCCTTTAACTTCTCGCTTCCAGGGGACATGAAAGTGATAAGCGGGATTGCTCTCGATCTTTGGGATCATATCATCCGCATGCATAATATTGACAGCCGGCTCAAATATGCCTCGGACTGGCAACAGGTACTTAAAGAGATCCGCAACCAAGAAGCCGATATAACCCTGGGTACGGAGAAAAGTCCGGATAAGTCCCGCTACGCTATCTTCAGTAAACCCTACGGCCGTTTTCCCAATGTCATCGCTACCGAAAAGAGTGTCAACTATATTCCCAACCTCTCCATGCTTCAAGGGAAAAAAGTCGCAGTGGGAAGCGGTTATACCATCGAGGAAAAGTTAAGAAAGAACTATCCTCAGATTAAGCTGGTTCCTGTTGAGAGCACTGATGAAGCATTGAAACTTCTGCATAACAAAGAGGTCTTTGCCGTCATCGATATCGTCCCGGTCCTCTCCTATTCCATAGCCCGGAACAACTATGACAACATCATCATCTCCGGAACGACAGAATTCGACCAAAACCTCCGTTTTATGATCCGAAACGACTATCCCGAGCTGGTCTCCATCGTCAATAAAGCCATCGATGCAACACCTGCATACCTGCTTGACGAGATCGTCAACCGCTATGCCATATCAGACAATAAGAGCACTCCTGTCAACTGGGAGCTTATCTTCAAGGTTATTGCCGTAGCCCTTGTCATCATCCTCTTCCTTCTTTACCGACAATCTGTACTGAAACGCCATAACAGCTTGCTCATGACACTCTCAATGACAGATACCCTTACGCAGATAGACAACCGTTTGAGACTCGATAAGGCCATTCAAGAGAGAATAGAAAACTATCACCGTTACAGACACCCCTTTGTGCTTATCTTGTTCGACGTTGATGATTTCAAAAAGATCAATGATCGCTTCGGTCATCTTGTCGGTGATAAGATACTGATCACCTTGACCCGACTGATCAAAGGCCATCTGCGTGCGACAGACATCTTCGGCCGATGGGGAGGAGAAGAGTTCATGATCATCTGTCCTGATACAGAGATTGATGGGGGACATCAGTTAGCAGAAACCCTGCACACTATTCTCAAAGAGCAGAAGATGGGTCAAGGCGGAAGAATCAGCTGTAGTTTCGGTGTCACGGATATGCGAGAAGATGATACGGCCGAGACAATCATCAAGCGTGTTGACGATGCGATGTACGAGGCGAAGGCGAGAGGAAAAGATCAAGTCGTTGTTGCCTAGACATGTCGCAAACTGTGAACACAGGATTGATCAACATGGTGCCTATAAACATTGCAATCCTATATATCGCTACATAGCAGAATCTTTGCTTCAAAAGCCTATACGGTTTAAAACCCTGCAATGTTCAAATAAGTTACACATAACAGAGAATAAAGGAGAAAAGCCTACCATGCTGGGAATACAAGAAGATATCAGTGATATAGAACTCAAACAGCGGTGGCGGCTCTACTGGCTGCACACTATCTTTGAGTTTTCCAATACCAAACTGCAAAGAATGGCCTGGGTTCAAGGTACTGATGCCGACTGGCCCGATGATGATGTCTGGGACTCCTCTTTTGAAGAGTGTCTCAGTGCATACTTTGACACCTTGGCCCTTGACGATGCTTATGAGAATGCTCTCAAGTGGGGTAATGTTTCCAAAGAAGAGGCTGATGCGGCAAAAGCCTTTCACCAACTTGTTGTCTTCTATGATCCACCCGGTGATGACCCGAAAAGTGTCATAGATGATGAAGAGTGGCTGGAAGTAGTAGAAGCAGCTAAAGTGTTTTGGGACCATCTCAAAATGTCGGTCACATCACAACGAGAGATCGATTTGATACAGAAGTTGGAGAAAGCATTTTGCTGAGAATTCAATGGACTCCCTTCAGGAAAACAATGTGCCCGAACTGTAAACAAGAGACCTTTTTTGCATGGGATAAGGTAAAGTCAAATAAGCCCAGACGATGCAGTGAATGTGGTGTAATTGTTAGACCTGCTTTATTCAGGAGTGCTGTAAGTCTTCTCATAGCGACCTTCTTATCCACTATAGGAGGTGTTTTAACACTCTACCTTGTGATGAGACTCGTCGGACCAATCAGTTTCACATATATCTGGCTTATGGCGATTCCACTAATCATTGGTTCTATACTCACGCTTATTCCCTGGATCAAAGTTCATGACTGGTTGGTACCGTGGATCATACAAAAAGCATGATAGGACTAACTAACACTGTTTTAACAAAGCGCTGACTGTCAAGGAGAAGATGATGCCTGCAAACTATAAGATACGTGATCTCACGAACTCATCATCTTTCTTGACAGTGATAGCTTTTCTGGGTTTCATATCTGGGACAATACTGATCTTTTATTATGAGTTTAATAATCAGCTTGAGCAGATGTTGGTTATTGGGGGTCTGTACCTACTTTTGACACTGGGAGCCTGGTCATATTCAACGTACAGAAAATCCCGATAGAGATGTGAATATTGATAGACGCAGACGGTGAATGGAAACTGTCTCGTCTTATGATATCTTTTCGACGATATCTCTTTGAATATGGCCATTTGTCGCTACGATGACACGTTCATCCAGTGTATAGACACCACCGTCACGCCGACTGACCATTCCTCCGGCCTCCTTGACCATCAGGATTCCTGCAGCGACGTCCCAAGGCTTGAGGTTGATTTCAAAGTAACCCTCGAACGTCCCGCGTGCGACATAACAAAGGTCCAATGCAGCCGAACCAAGACGACGTATATCCCGGGTATAAGGCAATACTGCTTCTATACTCTCTATTGCCCAGCGGAAGTCCTCTCCCTGCTCGACCTTGGTATAAGGAAATCCCGTAGCCATCAATGAGCGCTCCAGGCTCTTCTCTTCACTGACGTGAAGTGCTTTATCGTTACAATATGCTCCTTTACCTTTCTCAGCATAAAAGAGCTCATCCATGACAGGGTTAAAGACGACCCCTGCCACAGGCTCACCGCCTTCCCAGATGCCGATAGAGATCGCGCAGAAAGGAATACCATGGACAAAGTTTGTCGTACCGTCTATGGGATCGATATATATCGCCTTCTCAGGATGGACTACCCCTTCGTTCGTCTCCTCTCCTATCAGCGTATGTTCTGGAAAGGCAACGGAAAGTTTCTCTTTAAGTAGAAGTTCGACTTTGACATCGTAGTCCGTGACAAGGTCAACAGCACTCTTATAACTGATATCCTTGGCATTTGTATATCCCTCAAGAAAAAGAGGACCCGCAGACCTGGCGATGGTTTTGATCTGATCATACATAAGAGAGGTCCTAAAGACTAAAGCTTTTTCAGATAGCAGCTGAGCAGGACGATCTTCGTTCCGTTAACACGTCCTTCGATCTGTTCATGGTTACCCGGGACAAGATGGATGTTCTTGACTGTCGTTCCCTGCTTTGCCGTAAAGCCGGCACCTTTAACAACAAGGTCTTTGATGATACTGACAGAATCACCTGCCTGCAGGATGGTCCCGTTACTGTCACGGGTCGGTTCACGGTTCTCCTCTTCAAGGCCGGCATCTGCCCATGCTTTGACATCATCCTCAAGGTACATCATATCAAGAAGGTCCTGCGGCCAGCCTTCCGATGCGATACGGTTCAACATGCGGTATGCAACGACCTTGACGGCATCTTCTTCACTCCACATGCTGTCATTGAGACAGTGCCAGTGGTTAGCATCCATCTTCTCTTTGTCTTCGATCTGTTCTTTACATGTACCACACACCAGAATAGACTTCTGTGCTGTCCCATCTGAAGGAGAGACTTCCAGAACAGACAATCCATCTATTGAAGCACACAGCTCGCATTTTGATCCGCTACGGGCCATTAATTCTTGTTCCACGCTCATTATATTTCCTAGCTAAGTTTCGTTGGAGGAATTGTATCCAGATAGTGTATAAAAGAAGATTAGAAGAGGCAAGAGTCCAAGACTCCCACCGGTTTAGACGAAGAGGTTGATATTGTAGTTGTGCCCTGCCTCTTTTAGAGCCAAGTATGCCCTGAACTTCAGTGCATCTTCACTGCCTACCGCATCAAGACACTCTTTTGCCTTATCGATCATCTCAAGATCGAAAAGTGTGTAGAAATAGGCATCATTAGCCTCTTCATGCTTTTCTGCCAATATCTCGAAGAGCTTGATACGCTGTTCCGGTATCATGTGGATACTCAACTCTTTAGAGATGGAGAGGTAATCTGATTTGCTTAGTTCTACTCTCTCTAGAAGCTCCAGAAGTGATTCGTTGGAGACTTCGAGTGTATTCTCCTCACTATTGATACGTGCGAGGATGATGTAGAGTGCGTCTTTAGTCATAAACTCCTGATACTTCTCGATAGCATACATAGGGGCTTGCGCAACATAATTGATATAAGCCTTTTTGACGATATCCTCAGAATACTTCTCACTCTTTGAGAGTATCTCTTCCGGGCTTAGATCAAGGTTCATCATACGGTTCTTCTGATTTTGGACCATAAGAGGGTTTGTCGAATCCAGGTTGAACTTCTTCAGGTCGACTGCCTTGCCGGCTTTAATATCATTCAAGAGGTTCATGATCGTATTGACCTTCTCATTGTCTGTCGGTTCAATATTATCATCGATCGTCATTGAGGTGTTTTCAAGCACCTTAGCAAGGAGTCTATAGGGTTGTGTTTTAAAATGATAATGATGGTCTTTGTTGAGCAGTTCATCCATTATCATATCAACCAGCATCGTGTAGTCTTTTTGATAATTACGAAGTTTGAAAAAGCTTTTTAGCGAATAGTATGTCATATGCAGCACACTTGCCACATACAAGACGAAGACAGGGAAGAGGACCAGGACAGCTACCGGCAAAGGCGGTAGATGAATACCGAAAAATGAAATAGCCTCAGGCTGATCATATCCCAGGAACTGGCTGATGTACCAACCTGTAAACAGCATTAATGCCAAGGTTCCGAGGGTATATCGTTTTAGGTACATGGTCATTCCTTAATCGTCAAGATTTTTTATTGTGCACTCTTCTCCGCTATCTCGCGACAATCGATACAGTATTTCGCATGAGGTTTCACTTTCAGACGGTGAACACCAACACACTCTTCACACATCTCACAGATGCCGTAAGTGCCTTCTTTGATTTTAGCCAAAGCAAGGTCAATTTCGAATAATTCCAATTCCTGTTGGCTGCCGATGGCATTCTCAACCATATTATCGTTACTAACAGAAGCATAATCACCTTCATCGTTCAGCTCAAGTTCACGAAGCGCATCCATCTCTTTTTCAACACCATCAATGTTCTTTTCGATCTGTGCCTTACGGTTTACAAGTGTCTCTTTGAAATATTCCAACTCTGTTGCGTGCATTTCTTTCATTCTCGTTTATTCCTTATTTATGATAGGGATGATTATTGTTGATGGCAAAGCCCCGAAAGACCTG
>JBFFSC010000016.1:0-20303 GCA_041572615.1 Sulfurimonadaceae bacterium | reverse complement strand
CGGATCACATCGTCTTGCAGCTCATTGAGGTAGGCAACAATCTTTTCCGAATCGGCATATTTTCGCCTTACTTCCGAAATGAGCGACTCAATGGCCTCTTTACTTATCTTTTTGTCCAGAGCTTTAAACTCTTTGACTTCCGCTTTGCTGAGTTGGCTGACCTGGTGCAGTCCCTCTTTGACGATCAGTTCGAATTCATCTATCTTTTTGTTGATCTCTTCCTTCTGTTTGCCGTCTATGGCCTTGAACTCTTCAGGTGTAAGTACCTTGCCATCGATAATAGGCACAAAGGTAATTCGGCTGTTGGACTGCATGTTCATAGAGACATCATGCTTCTTTGCCTCTTCTTGCAGAAACTCAAATATGGCGGCCTGTTTATCGACATACTTCTGGTTGATACTCTCGCGTTCGTTGCGGTATTCGTTACTTTCAAAGGTCGCGGGGAGGATGACTTTCAAAAGCTCTATAAGCTCATAGATCTCGTCTTTAAACCTTACAGCATCGCCTGCAGGAAGATCGATCGCGATAGGTTTTCTTGGGTCTTTAAAGTTATTGACATAGCACCAGTCCTTTGGCGCCTCTTCCTCTTTTGCCTTCTGTTCAAGAAAATCCATGATGGTAGAGTGTTTTCCACCACCGGAAGGTCCCATGGCAAAGAGGTTGTAGCCGCTCTGTTTGATCTTGGCTGCAAATTCAACAGCCTCAAGAGCTTTTTCCTGACCGATCGGCTGTTCGAGCGGTTCGAGTTCCTGCGTACTCGAAAAAGAAAAAAGTGAGGCATCACATGCATGATAAAGCTGTTCTATCTCTAATGGCTTACGCATCAATTCCCTTTGTAAATAGATCATACCCGTTTTACATTGAATCAATGGTAGAGCAAATCAGCTTATCGCTTAATTAAACAGACGTTATGCACTATAGTTCTAATAATACTGCTATACTTGTCTAGCAAATAGATTAAATTTTAAAGTATCAGGAGCACATGATGACCAAACGGGTCGAAGAAATATTAACGCAGATCAAGACACTTGAGAGCGAGCTGGTCGATGAGCTCAAAAAAAAGGAGAAAGAGTTTTTTTATACGATTGAAGATAAAAAGATTAAATTTGAAGAAGAGGTCATCAAAGAGGGAAGATCAAGAATAGTCAGCTCGATTGCCTTCATCTCATCTTTTTCCATACCAGCCATGCTCGTACTCCCTTTCATCTGGTCCATGATCATACCCGCCGTCATACTCGATATCTCTGCGACCATCTATCAGACTGTCTGTTTTCCCGTCTATAAGATTCCCAAAGTCAAACGAAGCGATTATGTCATTATGGACCGCTACAACCTCTTCTACCTGGACAGGTTTGAAAAGATCAATTGCTGGTATTGCGAATATTTCAACGGTGTCATTGCCTATGTCAGGGAGATGGCCGCAAGGACTGAACAGTTCTGGTGTCCCATCAAACATGCACAGGCCTTGAAAGAGAAACATTCACGGTATGACACTTTTTTTGATTTTGGTGACTATCTCAAGTACAGAGAGGAGCTTGAGACGAGAAGATCAGACTTCATAGGCCTGAAAGAAGAGACAAAAGCCTAATAAAGCTGCGTAAAAAGCACCTTTCTTTATCCAAATTTGGGATATAATTAAAGAATTTTATTTACTACCTGGAGATAGACATGCATATCGGTTTCATCATCGCTGACTGGGGCATCATAGACCCCCCGAACAGTTCGACTTTGAGTATTATAAAAGAGTGTCTGAAGCGCAACCATAAAGTCTCTATTCTCTATACGAACAACTTGACGGTCAGAAACAATATCGTCCATGGGTTCATAGAAACCATAAACCCTATGGAAAAGATACCCGACAATATCTCCTCGTTTTATAAAAAGGTCACCTTCAACAGGAGCTTGAAGCCCCTGCACGTCTTTGACTGTATGATGATGCGAAAGGATCCACCGATCAACCCATTGGTACTGAACTTTTTAGATGCCGTCAAAGACGAGGTGGTCATCATCAACGACGTTGATGGAATACGAAAGGCGAACAACAAGCTCTACACAACCACTTTCCATGATCCGCATAACACCTACCTGCCGATCACTCATGTTTCCGGAAGCAAAAAATTTATCAACCGTACCATTGATGAATCCGATCAGGAGAAGATGATCCTCAAACCGCTTGACGGTTCCGGAGGAAGAGGCGTGATCGTCCTTGAGAAGAATGCCCGCTCCAACATCAACTCTCTGCTTGATTTTTATATCGATGACTCCGGAGACAACTATGTCATCCTTCAAGAGTATATTGAAGGTGCCGAAGAAGGTGATGTACGCGTTTTGATGCTTAACGGGAAGTTCATCGGTGCCTACAACAGAAAGCCTGCCAGCGGTGAGGTACGGGCCAATATCCAGGCCGGCGGAACAGCCCATAAATACACTATGACAGAGAGTCAAAAAAGAGTCTGTAAAAAGGTCGGGGCCAAACTTATTGCCGATGGCCTCTTCTTTGTCGGTCTTGACATGATCGGGGATAAGATCCTTGAAGTCAATGTCCTAAATCCGGGCGGCATAACAAACATCAACCGGTTGGAAAAAGTAAGGTTGCAAAAAAAAGTCGTTGATTTTCTCGAGGAAAAAGTCGATGCGAAGGCCGAAAAAAGAATCGAGCTTGAATACTTTTTAAAACGTTTCAGTGAACTTAGAGAGTAAGTAACATTCAGCTAACAATCCTCAGATATACTTTTGGCAAGGGTGTAAACAATTATGATGTTTTACATTCCTGGCAACAATTGACTACTGGCTGCATTCATGCAGCCAGGCCTACATCAACACCTTTTTTCAATCTTCTGATTATTATACTTTTCCATTGTGATACAAATGTAATCTTTTAAAGATACCATTACTGTTCACATATCAAGATAAAAGAGTTACCCGTGGGAAATGACAAAGAAAATGTCTTTGAAAACCTCATCCAGGACTATGAAAATTCCATTGACAGTCTAAAATCGCGCCTGAGAGAGGCAAGAGACAGTAACGAGATAAACAAGCTCACCATACAGATCCAGGCCTTTCAAGAACAATTGTCAAAACTAAAACAGGTGATGTAACACATCCCTTACTTCAAAACTCCATCAACCCCTACTGCCTATTTCACGCTAACTTTGTTATAATAAGAGCACTTTTAGCTTAAGGATGTAGATGTCCAATTCAATCTTTATAATAGCCATGCTGCTTCTGGGTACAGGGGTATACCTCTCCATCAGCCGTAAATGGAAAAAACGCGAGAACGAACTCAACAACTTTGCCTATGAGATGCAGCGTGATTTTGCAGAGAACACCGTCTCAGTTCAAAAAGGGGTCGATTACTACAAAACCGTTCAATCTTTTTACGAAAAGCAGGGATACACGGTTTCAAAGCACCCTGATTTTGCAACGGACTTTATCGCAAAGAAAGAGAAGAACATTCTTTTTATCCGTGTGCAAAGCCCTATGGAAAAATCGGACATCACCGCAAAGTCTTATCAGACCTTTATCGGTCAGACTGTCTTATACGCTATGGATAATCCTCTGTATGAGAACTATGCACTTGCATGGGCTTATGTCTGTTCAAAGATGATGTGTGATAAAACCGCTCGTATCTTTATCAACAAATATCAGGATAAATTGAGATTCGAATTGATCGAAGCTGTATAGACACCGCCTTTTCATGACTCTATGTTAAAATGGCAAACAAAAAGAGATAACATGAAAAAAACACTTTTGATCCTCTCTTCAATCATCTTGATTCTCCTTGGCCTTGTTTATGCCCTTTTGTTTACACAGCCGGGTAACAATATGCTGAAACCGACACTAGAATCCAAGCTCAATGAACATTCACCTGTCCCACTTAATATCGATCTTTTTTCACTTTCTCCAAGTACGCTTAAACTCCAGATCAGACTTGATACAGACAATACTTTACTGCTTGAAGGGACCTATGCCCTCTTCTCTCAGGACTTTGACATCGACTATGATATAAAACTCACAAAGCTCTCCAACCTTAACGAAACACTCAAACGCCAGCTCAACGGGGCCTTCCTGAGTGATGGAAATATCCAAGGAAACCCTGAGCTCTTCAAGGTCAAGGGAAAGAGTGACCTGGCCCACAGTATGACAGAATACGCCGTTATCATCAAAGGACTGAGCCTGGACAAGGCCGCTATAAAGCTCTCCGATCTCGATATCGGTGAACTGCTGCTTATGGTTGGCGAGAAGGCTTACTCAAAAGGAAAACTCGACCTGCATGTCCAGATCAATGAATTCGAACCGACTGATATGCAAGGCCGTGTACTGTTGCACATCAAACAGGCACGCTTAAATGCAGGCCTCATCAAAAAAGAGTTCGGAATCAGCCTGGACAAGACTGCTTTAAAGGGCGATTTCAGTGCAATTTTGAAAGGCAGTGACATCGACTATGTCACCACACTGGATTCAGCACTTGCAAAAGTCAACTCACAAGGGAATATCGACAGAGGCGAAGAGAAAATCAGTGCTGATTACAGCATAGACATCAGAGAGTTATCCCTCTTGAAAAGTATCCATAATGCACCTTTGCGCGGTCCACTGTTCACACAAGGAAATGTAAAAGGAGAACAGCAGAAGCTGAAAATCGATGGGAAAAGCGATCTCGCACACTCCAAGACCTCCTACAAGGTCACATTGAGTGACTTTAAACCAACACATCTCGACCTCAAGGTAAGCAATGCCTCCGTAGAGAAACTGCTCTATCTTCTTGGCGAGCCTTCCTATGCAGAAGGCAGCCTTGATCTTACTGCTGCTCTTGGCGCATTCGAACCACTCAAGGGGAAACTCACACTTAAGATCGACAAGGGCATAGCCCATACCAAGCAGATTGCAAAAGCCTTCGACATCAAACTTCCCTACACCAGGTTTAACCTTGTCAGTGATGCCGATATCAAAGACAACAGCCTAAGTGCAAAGACGGCAGTGGACTCCAACCTTGCGACTTTAAAAATGAACAAGACGGACTATAATATCAAAACAGCCTCGCTGGACACCGATTACGATTTGTATGTCCCTTCTTTAGAAAAAGTCGAGACACTCATCGACAAAAAGCTTTACGGCAAGGTCAGAGTAAACGGTGAGATAAAAAAAGATAAAAAGCTCACGATCACTGCCCATTCCAATATCTTTGAGGGCAAAATCGATGCAAAGATCATAGATGAGAAAGTGGATCTCACCTTCAAAGAACTTCATGCGATCAAGGTACTTGAGATGCTAGGCTATCCAAAAGTCATCGATGCACCGGTCAACGGTACCTTGGTCTATAATACACAGACGAAACAGGGAAAACTTCAGAGCCGTTTCGAAAAAGCAAGACTCCAGCGTTCACAGATGACAGATCTGCTTTATGGATTGACCCGTACCGATCTGACAAAAGAGCGTTTTAATGAAGGCAGTCTCATCAGTCTTATCGACAATGAGGTGATTAAATCTGATCTTAAGATGCAAAGCGAACGCGTCAACCTCACAAGCAAGAAGTTCATCATCAACTCCAAAAAACAGCTGATCGATGCCCGTTTTGCCTTGAAGGTCAAGAAGTATCCCGGCGATGTCATCGTCACAGGAGATATCAATGCACCAAAGGTCAAGTTAGACGCCAAGTCAATGGTCACACCGGAAATCGAAGAGAAGGTTGGAAAAGAGATCAACAGGTTTCTTAAGAAACTGTTCTAAGCCAGAAAGAGTTTGTCTCTTTTGTACTTATGGGTTCTTGGCAAAATACCTGTCGACGCCGTTGGCAATCCCGATAGCCAGTTTCTGTTGATAGCGATGATCAACCATACGGGTCGCTTCACGCGGATGAGATATAAAACCGAGTTCGATCAATACCGCAGGCATCTGCGCACCGACCAGGACCCAGAACGGACCTGAACGCACTCCGTTATCAGAGACATCCTTGTACTTTTCCCTTACGGAAGCAAGCATGTTCTGCTGCATATCGATAGCCAGTTTGTTCGAAGCCAATATCTTTTCTCTGTTCATCAGATGCAGGGCATCCTGCATCCCTCCTTTTTCCATCTTTCCGATATCGACATTCTCCGTTGCCGCAACACGCATCGAGCGTTCACTTCTGTTGGTTGAAAGAAAATAGGTCTCAATACCGTGCGCTTTATTCCGGTTGCGTTTAGGGACCGAGTTGGCATGAATCGAAAGAAAAAGATCGGCTTTTTTCTTATTGGCAAAACGCGTCCGCTTTCGCAACTTGACAAAGTCATCACCGTTACGTGTCATGTAGACCGTGTAGCCGCGCTTGACGAGGATATCCCTTATCTTTTTAGAGGTTTGAAGGACGACGACCTTTTCTCTGTATCTTTTATGTCCTACCGCTCCTGCATCTTTTCCCCCATGACCGGGATCGATGACGATGATCTTTCTTGATTGTTTTGTTGTCACAGGGATATAGGTCAGTTCACGGTTCTCAGACGACATCTTGATAATTAGTTCATCACCGGAGATTTTATACTGCTGCTTTATCTTCGCGTCGCTCTCAAAGACGATACGGAGTGTTCTCTGATCAAACTGGGCCAAACGGATTTTCTTGACAGAGGTATGTTTCAACTGCATCGTTTTTTGTGAGAGAACGGCATAGATATCATATATCTTTTTATACTGCTTCTTATCAGGATAATCCAGAGCAAAGCTGTTTAACTCATTGCTACGGATAGGACGGGAGAACTTCAAGACTAAACGCTGTTTGTCTTTCCAGCGGACCGACTTGAGTCTGTTTTGTGAAGCGATCGATGATTTTACTTTTTTAGGTGTCGCTTTTTTCTGTGTGATCGTTTGAGGCTGGGCTGATTTTTTAGCGCTTGCTTTTTTGCTTTGCTTTCTGGCCTTGCGCTTTTTGAGCTCTGTTTCATAATCGATGACATCGATATGCAGTTTTTTACCGGTCTTGATCAGTCCGCTCAGACAGGTGTCACACAGCTTGTCATCCCCGCTCATCAAAGAACGAACATAGAGGTTCTTATAGTCGTTGTATGCACGATAGACCTCTGCCTTATCACTACTTAAAGCATTTTTTTGTGCACGCTTTAGGATTTCACCGTTATTAGCGAAAAGAAGAACAGTAAGAAAAAGGATCGATACGAAAAGACGCAGACTATTCCCCTTCTGTCAACTTCTTCATAAGTTCTTTGACGGAGATCAGTTCCGTAATGCGGTACCCGTTGGTCCCCGAAAAGAAGAGGCCAAACTCAAGGTTGCCCTCATAGGCATCAGAGAGCCTGTCTGCAATACAGAAGCCGACCTCTTTGGCCTCTTCACCGCGATTACACGGCGCAACACAGTTCGAGATACATTTGATGGCCGGCCCTTCACGTCTTTCGACAAGACCGGTAAGGTTTGTACGTACACCCCGGGCAGGATATCCGACCGGTGAGCTCATCAGTTTGATATCTTCCTCTTTAGCATCGATAAGGACCTGTTTGAAGTTATCGTGTGCATCACACTCATATGTACCGATGAAACGTGTCCCCATCTGTACACCTTCTGCACCAAGGGCCATCATCTCTTCAATATCATTCTTATCCCAGATTCCACCGGCTGCAATGACAGGCATACCACCCCATAAGGCAGCTTCTTCAACAACAGGCTTGACAAGGTTTTCAAGCTGGTTCTCTTCCAGATAACACTGATCATAGGTAAAACCTTGATGCCCACCACTCTTAGGCCCCTCAAGGATAACGGCATCCGGAAGACGGTCATAACGCTTTTGCCAACGTTTGCAGATGATCTTAAGTGCTTTTGGTGAAGAGACGATAGGTACCAATGCCACATCCGGATAGTCTGCTGTAAACTCCGGCATATTGGTAGGAAGACCCGCACCTGTGATGATGATGTTCGCACCTGCTTCGCAGGCATCTGTTACAACACGACCGTAATCATTAATCGCATACAGAACATTCGCTGCCAGCGGCTTATCCCCACAGATCTTTCTTGCATCCGCAAAGATCTTCACCAACGCCTCTTTGGAATAGAAGTTCTCAACCTCCAAAGGGCGTTCTGCGACCAGACGTTTGACATGCTCTTTCTTATCGTAATAGCCTGTACCTACCGCAGAGATTACGCCCAGTCCACCCTCTTTACTTACATTCCCCGCAAGTTGAGACCAGGAGATACCAACACCCATTCCACCTTGAACGATGGGAATGTCAATCGTATGCTTTCCGATTTTTACTGACTTGAATGCCATTATTTTACCTTTACTGCAGCGAACTTACGTTTACCGACCTGCAAGACATATTCTCCAGCTTCTAACTGCAGTTGTTCGTCTTCTACTTTAATTTGATCTATTTTAACAGCACCTTGCTTAATATCTCTTCTTGCCTGTGATGTTGATGGCTCCAACGCGCAATCCTGTAACGCTTTTGCAATCCAGATCGGACCATCAAGCTCAAATGAAGGCATATCTGTCGGCAATGCATTTTTAGAATGAACTCTTTCGAACTCGGCTTTTGCAGCATCTGCTGCCTCCTGGCCATGGAAACGTGCTGTGATCTCAAGGGCAAGTGCCTCTTTGGCATGTTTTGGATGCATGACACCCGATTCGACACCAGCTTTAAGTGATGCGATCTCTTCCAGACTCTTATCACTAAGCAGTTCATAATAGCGCCACATCAACTCATCACTGATGGAGAGCACTTTTCCAAACATATCATTTGGTGCATCCGTCACACCGATATAGTTATTCAGAGACTTACTCATCTTTTGAACACCGTCAAGCCCTTCAAGAATAGGCATCATAAGAACAGACTGTTCTTTACCTGTCTCATAAGCACGTTGAAGGTGACGTCCCATAAGAAGGTTGAACTTCTGATCTGTTCCGCCGATCTCGACATCCGATTTAAGGTGAACCGAGTCATATCCCTGAAGAAGCGGATAGATGAATTCAGAGATGGAAATTGATGTCCCGCTTTTGTAACGTTTGTCAAAGTCATCACGCTCCAGCATACGCGCGACGTTGTATTGTGTTGTCAATGCCAACATTCCTGCCGCACCCAGGGGTTCTATCCACTCAGAGTTGAAGACGGTCTGTGTATGCTCATGGGCAAGGATCTTAAAGACCTGCTCATGATAAGAAGCTGCATTCTCTTTGATCTGCTCATCAGAAAGCTGTTTACGTGTCACACTTTTCCCCGTCGGATCGCCGATCTTTGCAGTGAAGTCTCCGATTAGAAACTGTACATCAGCCCCGTATTTCTGGAAAGTGGCAAGTTTTTGAAGCAGGACTGTATGCCCCAAGTGGAGGTCCGGTGCGGTCGGGTCAAACCCTGCCTTGACCGTATAACGTGTACCGTCCTCATAAAACTTTTTTACTTTCTTCTCTATCGCTTCTAAATCAATAATTTCCGCCGTTCCTCTGGCGATCTCTTTTAATGCTGTTTCAACCATCTAAAAAACTCCTTCTTAATTTCTATACGCGTCATCTGTTCGGATGAATTGGATCACTTTGTATTTATTATCTATTTTTTTACGTAATTGATGCAGATCTCCTTCAATTGACTGCATCTCAAGCTCACAATAATGCACATGTTCTTTTTTCTCTTTACCCAGTTCTATACTGATCAGGTCGATATCTATCTTGGCAAGGAACTGTAAGAACTGCGCCAGGGCACCCTTGGCATTCTTCAGGCTTACGATGAGATGATAATGGAAGATCTTCTCCGAGCTCCAGCGAACGCAGAGCATCGGTTTGTCCTCTTCGATCATGTCATAGGCATGATGACACAATTTATGATGGAGATGTGCCTTTCCTCCCGCTTTGAATGCGATGATCTCATCGCCGACCTTCGGATGGCAACAGTAGTCATAGACCATATCACTGATAGAGGTATTTGACGAGACCTCCAGGGCCCCAAAGCTGTACTCTTTCAACTTGAACTTGTTACGCTTCAAAAAGCCTTGAAAACGGCTGTTCTTCTCTATTTTCTCCACATAGGCGCGTACCAGGGTCTTCAGGTATTGAGGATCGTTTGCCGCTTTATAGACAGAATCCAGAAGCTTGCTCTCTTCCAGCCACTCTATGATACGCGGCTGATTCAACTGAAATATGGTTGAGAGAATATTGATACCGCTAAGTGTGTTTATCTCACGCAGACGCTGATTACAGTTGATACGCATATGACTCTTTGCACGTGAGGTCTTTACCGAGTCTATCCATGAACATCGTGTGATCGGTTCATCTGCCGTATCGATACGCACCAGGTCCCCGTTTTTAAGTTCGCTTAAAAGCGTCGCCTTGGACTTGTTGATCAGACAGCCAATCGCCCTGTCACCGACTTCGGTATGGACACTATAGGCAAAATCCAGTGCTACCGCACCACGCGGCAGGGTAAAAGGATCGCCGTTGGGAGAGAAGACCAGGATGTCTTCACTGTAGAGGTCATTCTTTATCAGTTCATAGAACTCTTCGACGGAATCACCCTGGAACTGAAGGTTTTTCATCCACTCTAGGTTGACATTGTGTTCGCCATCTTTATATTTCCAATGTGCTGCGACACCCAGCTCCGCTGTTTTGTGCATGTCAAAGGTGCGTATCTGTACTTCGAAGATCGAAGTATTATCAAACACTGTCGTGTGGAGTGTCTGGTAGCCATTGTCTTTGGCATTGGCTATATAGTCTTTAAACCGTGAAGACAATGGCTTGAAATCCAGATGCATAAGCCCCAGGACCTTGTAGCATGACAATGGGTCTTTGACCAGGATTCTAATCGCCAGAAGATCAAGTACCTCATCGATTGATATACCCTTGCGCTGCATCTTGAGATAGATGGAGTAGCTGTGTTTGATACGGCTTTTTATCTCGAAATCGTCTTCGAGAAAACCGTTCTTTATCATCTTCTTTCTGATCTTCTCGGTAAATTCGTTGATACTGACTTGTATCTGATGATAGTTCTCTTTGAGATAGTCTGCAATACGCCCATAGTCTTCAGGCAGGATATATTTGAAACTCAAATCCTCAAGGACGTTTTTCAGTGTCGAGATCCCCAGACGGTGTGCAATCGGTGCATAAACGACCATCGTCTCTTCTGCAATACGTTCCTGTTTCGAAACGGGTAAAGCATCAAGTGTAAGCATGTTATGAAGCCGGTCGCAGAGCTTGACGACTAAAACACGTACATCATGGATGGAAGCAATAAGCATCTTTCTGAACGAAAGTGCCGAGACGACAAGCTTATCATCCGAAGATGAAGGGATGAGCTCCGCATCCCTGATCCTGTCGATCTTTGTCAGACCTTCGACGAGGTGTGCGACATCCTCGCCAAAATCATCACTCACATGGGAAATATCAAAAGCTGTGTCTTCGACAACATCATGTAAAAGCGCCGCGATGACCATACCTTCATCTTCACTGATGCTTGAGACGATACAGGAGACAAGAATGGGATGAATAATATAGGGCTCACCGCTTTTGCGGTACTGCCCTTCATGAGCTTTCTGGGAGAACTCCAGTGCTTTTATAACAGAGGGAGAAGGTTTGACATATTCATGAAAAAAGGCTTTCGCACTTTCAAGGTCATGAATGTCACGGACGGCATCGATAGTCTTGTTCATGCCATACTCCGTTTGATCTTTCTAATAGTCTGTCTTGGACTATGCTTGAAAACCTTTGATAGATACAACGCCTTCAGCGATCTCCATCAATGCCAAGTCAGCTGGTTTATATGCTTTTGGGTCAACATTAAGTTTACTTGATCCACCATTTTGCAGTTGGTCTGCACGTTTTGCCACAGCCAAGGCCAATTGATAACGGTCTGCTCCTGTCGTTACAAGTGCTTTTGCAGTTAATTCTTCTAATCTCATAGTCTTTCCTTTGTTGTTTTCTTATTTTACGATCGAGCAAGAGCTCATATTGCCATTGACAATATCTAAAAGATTACCCTCTTTAAACATGTCACATACAATAATCGGCAGTGAATTGTCTTTTGCCAGCGCAATTGATGTGTCATCCATCACTTTGATATCGTCATGAAGCGCCTGGTCATAGCTCAGTTCATCATATTTGACGGCATCAGCAAACTTGTTAGGGTCTTTGTCATAAACACCGTCGACTTTGGTCGCTTTGATAATCGCTTCGGCATTGATCTCAACAGCACGAAGTGTGGCCGCTGTATCTGTTGTGAAGAACGGGTTTCCTGTTCCGGCAGCAAAAATGACAACACGCCCTTTTTCAAGATGTCTGACCGCACGACGCTGAATATAGGCCTCAGCAATCTGCTCCATCTTGATCGCCGTCTGGACACGTACTTTCATACCGGCATGCTCACAGGCTTCCTGCATGGCAACTGCATTGATGACAGTAGCAAGCATCCCCATGTAATCACCTGCCGTACGACGGATAATCCCGTCTTGAGCAGCGGTAACACCACGGATGATGTTTCCACCACCAATGACGATACCTACTTCAATGCCTGCATCTACAAGGCCTTTGATCTCATTGGCGATGTATTTTAAAATCTGTGTGTCAATCCCATGCCCGTTCTCACCGGCAAGAGCTTCACCGGAAAACTTTACTAAAACCCGTTTGCCCATGCATGCCCTTTGTGAACCTCTAACAAAAGAAGTCCTGTTTCTAAAATTTGGGAATTATACTTAAGATTTACTTTATATGTGCTTAGTAAGATGGAGCTCCCCTGTAACAGAGCCTTGCGCCTATTAAAAAACAAAGCTGTCATACTTTGTTATCACGATTTATTTCTTGCCTCAATACCGATCATCTGGAAGTTCTCGATCTGTTTTGCATACTGCGGATTCGCTTCGGAAAGCCTGTGCTGCATCTTGACGATCATTTTTGCCGTAGTCAGCGGATTTTTTGCATAAAAATAGACAAACTTGAAATGTTCGTTCGCCTGCTTCTCATCCTTGGGAAAAGGGAAGTTTTTTACCACTGCATCCAAAGCATCTTCTACCCTGGCAATCTCTTTTGTCTCTCTTTTGAGGATCTGTGTCAATGATTCAAGCGTAACATCCTTTGGCTTCACCGGCTCAGATGGAACATCTACACGCTTTGCTCTCTTGAAGACAAAGACGACTATAATCAAGAACAGGAGGATAAAAAGAATAAAAGCACCGATCAACCAAGCCATACAAACCCTTTTGCGTTTTGCAAAGTATAACGGTTTTTTTACATAAAAACAAAAAATATTCCCCGAAGAGGATCAGTAAAGTATCTCCTCCAGGAGTTCAGAGAAAACAACAGCTCTTTGCTCCTTCTCAGGATGAATCATCTTGTAGGTGATCTCTGCAAGTGTCTCATCAAGCTCCGGATCTGTTTGTTGCAAGGGCTTCAACTTCTCTTTTGCAGCCGGTGCATAAGCCGTATAGGCACTGTACGGTTCTTCTTTCAACAACTTGACATAGAGCGTTCGTCCAAGTTCAAAGAGTTCAAACTCTTCGTGCCGCCCGGTAAATACCTGCTCCGAAAGCTCGATTTGCAAATCGATGTCCTTGCGGCGCAGATAGGCGTTAAGAGCCATCATAAAGCCGAGGTAAGCCCGTGAGTAATGTCTTAATACCCGATCATGGAAACGCTCAAAACTCTCACCCGGTTTTTTCATACGTTTATATTCAAGCATCAAAGATTCGACATAAAACTTGGCATATACAAGAGGAACGGTCTTCATCACAGAATAGCCTTCCTCACCTTCACCTGTAAGCTTGCCCCCCAGGGTGATATGAACACCATAGACGGACTCTCCATCGACCTTGGCCTTACAGCCTTCAAAACCGATATCACCGACACCATGAATACCGCACCCCTTCACACATGCCGACCAATACATCCGAATCAGACCGTCATCCAAAGGCACTTTTTCGCTTAAGAACGCACTCATTTCTATCGCATCGGGTTTGTTCGGGATGACACCGAAAGGACAATGCTCTGTACCGGCACAGGCGATCATGTTATTGAAATAAGGCGTGTTGACATTCTTGTACTGTGTAAAGAACGGTGTGCCCAAGGCTGCTGGAATACTCTCTTCATTCACACCGGTGATATAAAGGCTCTGTTCGACATCCAGACGGATATTTCCGTCTCCGTGTTCCTGTGCTGTCTCAGCTGCAGCAAGCATCCCTGATCCACTGAAGACACCCGAAGGGATTACTGCATGCAGTGCAAAATCACCATCAACCATCTGTACCCGGCCATGCTTAGGATCAAAGTTTTCCATAAGCGTCAATGTCTCGCCGGCCCTGGCAAAGTCGATTCCCGCATGTTCACGGATCGCTGCAGTAAAATTTTTCATCCCGACAGCTTCAATCAGGAAAAACAGCCTGTTCTTATTACGATTGTCTCTAAATCCGTTTTCTTTAAAAAGCGTGATAATTGCCTCATAGGCTGCACAGACCTCATCCTCGTCTTTCAGGAAGATATCGGCATTCTTTGCAATACGGCCGACCTTTCCTCCCAAATAAAGGTTATAACCGTAGCGTCCCTCTTTTTGTGCCAGGACAAAACAGCAATCCTGTCCGAATGCATTGGAACGGTTTACCATAGAACCCGATATTCCTGTATTGAACTTACGAGGCAGTGCCGAGATCCACTCCCACTTATGCAGAAACTTCGATTGCAGTTTTTCCAATAGCGCATGCGAAGGAAGGATATTATCCTTTCCCAGTCCGTCCAGAGGATCATTCAAAATATTACGAAAATTGTCTACTCCCGTCTGATAGGAAGTGATCCCCACAGCATCGAGTTCTTTTAAGATATGGGGGATATCTTCGATCTTCATGTACCGGTATTCAATCTGCATACGTGTCGTTATGTCAATATAGTCATTTCCGTAATCACGTGCCAGCTTTCCGATTACCCTGGCCTGTTCATTGTTTAGCTGCCCACCCGGTATACGCACACGAATCATAAACTGCTTTGGTGTCGCAGGACGGTCAAATATACCGAAACATTTCAGGAAATAGCCTTTATCCTCATCGGCAATAGCATCATAGCCCTCTTTGGCATACCCTTCCAAGAGTTCCCATGCTTCTTTTGGAGTTTTAAGTTCTTTGGTCTGCTCTATCTTATTGACTTTTTTGTTCCTAAGCGCAAAGGCCTCTTGCAAATCTGATACCACTAAAACACTCCTCAATATAGTGCTGTAATCCTAACACTTTATTGGGGAATGACAATCAATTCGATGATTAAATTTTAAACACTCTTTAAAACAGATAGTTAAAATATAACCACCCATCTCGTCCATCTCTGTACAAAGAGTGAGCAGAGCCTTACGCGATCACCCTATTACGGCCTTCGCTCTTTGCCTGATACAGTTTTTTGTCTGCCAAAGCTATCATATTATCAAATGAGCTGCTTCTATCCTCGTTGATGCCTGCTGAAATAGTCATCCTAAACGATATACCGTTGACCTCTATCACCATCTCTTCGACCATCTTGCGAATTTTTTCCATCAAATTTACTGCTGATTTGACATCCGTGTTCATCAGAAGAATACAGAACTCTTCGCCACCATAGCGTGTCAATACGTCCGATTTTCTAAAATTCTTAATAAAAAGCCGCCCTAACCGCTTCAAAGCAACGTCTCCGGCTTCATGCCCGTAACGGTCATTGATCTTTTTGAAGTGATCAATATCCAACATGACGACAAGCATTGAGAGTTTATCCCGTAGAGCGTTCTCATAAAGCTTTCTACCCGTCTCATAGAGGTATTTTCTGTTATAGAGCCCTGTCAGGAAGTCTTTGACTGCCGACTCTTCGGCAAGCTTTATAAAATGCTGCATCTCAAGGTTTGAGATGATGCGAGAGCGCATCTCTTCGGGCAGAAAAGGTTTCATAATAAAATCGTTTGCACCGTTTTTTAGAAACTCAACGCTTGTCATCGGTTCAGTGGCCGCACTGATCCCAATCACGGCAAGTGCATTCATGCTGTGCTGTTTTCTGACTTCCTGGACAAGTTCTATACCGTCCATATTGGGCATACTCTTATCCGTGATGATCAATTTAATATCTTGATGCTCTTTCAATATCTCCAGAGCCATCTCTCCGTCGTCCGCTTCAAAGATCGTAAGCGGAAGTTTGCCTATACCGAATTTTATCTGTAGCCTGGAGGTCTGTGAGTCGTCAACAAGAAGCACTTTTGAGCCTTCGAAACCATGAATAAACTGAATAAGACGCAGGGCATAATTGAAAGAACTTATATTATCCTTGTTCACATAATCAAGGATGTCCTTTTGGGTGATATTCTTATGAAAAGCATCATTTTCACCTTTCATCATTGCGATGACACTGATCTCTGAGTCAAGTACAAGGTCGATACATTCTCCCTCTTTTGCATCCGGTAAAACAGCATCCACCAGTGCGACATCATACTCATACGCGTTCTCTAAGAGTTTTTTGGCTGCCTTCATACTTGTCGCAGTATCAAGGGAGAGGTTTAACTCATGGGATAACAGTCCTTTCAAAAAACGGATGATCGTAATATTATCGTCAACAACCAAGACCTTTTTCACCGAAATGTCCTTTATATTTTTGTCTGAATTAGGCACATTAAAACTACTTGATTCAATATCTTAACATACAATCAAGCAGTAAATCATTTTTTTTCAATACCATCTTGATTATAAGATTAAAGATATTACAATAGAAAAAAGGTATCTGCTACTTTAAATAATGGAGTTCATGATGAATGGTTTTATTCTTAGTAGTCTATTATTGACTATAATATTTACACTAACGGCGTGTGAGGGTGGACCAAGTGGCGATGTTAATGGAACAATATGTACTTCAAACACTATTATAGCTGATTTCAATACCGATGAAGCAGCTCTGGATGTCTCGGTTGAGGGTAATACCACAGTCGTAGCACTTGGAACATCAGGTGTCGCCATATTTGACACAACTCGGGAAAACAGACCTGAGCTTTTGATCAAAGTAGATGCAATAGAGGGGATTGAAGAGACAACTGTCTATTCTGCCAGGATACATAACAAGCATCTTTACTTGTACCTAAAAGACAAGGACACAAGAAACTACATACGCATAGTGGATATCTCCGATCCATTCTTCCCAGTGACAAGATCAGAGATAGCTTTAAATCAGATATTTACCCGTAACACCTTGATTCAAAGCAACTGGATAGCCTTTGAAGGGGACTTCATTCATGTTCTTGGTACAGGTATTCTCGGTAATCCCGGAAACTACCACATTATCAATGTATCAGACAGGAGTGATCCCCAGTGGGTATCAAGTCTGGATATTAATGGAGACGGGACTTGTCTAAGCACCAATGCCATCAACGAGATCAGAATTAAAGGGACATTGGCCTATATCGGTTCCTTCAAAGGTATAGACGTCATTGATTTCTCTGACAGAGACCATCCAGATTCGTTGGCAGAAGAGGTACTCAATGACTGTACCTATAAATCCATTGACCTCAATAATGAGACCTTGTATGCAGCAACAGGCAGTACACTCTACACATATGCGTTAGACGATATCGACACGCCGCTTGACTCTATTTCAACGGCAATGAAATATATTCTAATTTCCCAAATCGATGACACGGCTTATACACTGGGTTTTAATGGGGAAATATCGATATCGGATGTCTCTAAACCTGAGGATATACGAGACACAGGCAATGATATCTTTGTCAATGCCAACACCTACAGAATTATTGACGACGAAGGCTATATCTACGTCGCAGATGAGGCGGGCTTAAAGATCATTGACACCTGTATAAGATAAGGGTCTCTTCAGCTCAATAGAGATCACTCTCATACTTCGTGTTTGTGTGTCCTTTTTTCGAAAAATTCCTGCTCGATCTTTTGATGTTCCAGGAGACCTGTTATCTCTTTTTCACTCAGTTTCAGTCCTTCCGGAACCTTTTCGGAGTGAAGCTGAACAGCCGTCTGTTTGAAGTTCGGCTCTCCTGATTTCGGACAGAACACAGAAGCCGTAAGAGTATTAATCAGCTGTTCATTAAAGTGAAAGGGTACAAAGACATTCCCCGGGGCTACGGTCTGAGTGACACGTACGATGACATCCTCGATGCGTCCACGAATCGAGGACAGTGCCAGTCTGTCTCCGCTTTTTACCTTTAAGCGTGCAGCATCTTCGGGATTGATATCCACCCATGCTTCAGGGGCCAGGTCATTCAAGATGTCGATTGTCCTCGTCTTTGTCCTGGTATGCCACTGCTCGACCGTGCGACCTGTGTTAAGTATCACCGGGAACTCCGCATTAAGAGGTTCCTGCAGAGGAACCCACTCTACCGGAAGCAGGTTGGCTTTTGCATCCTTCGTCCTGAAGGCGATCTTGTCCGTATAGAGTCTAGCACTTCCCTCCGGGAACTCTTCATTACACGGCCACTGTACCCCGCCTTTTTCCTCAAGCATTTCATAGGTGATCCCTGAATAGTCACACAACTGCCCTTTGGAGACCTTTTTCCATTCGTTGAAGGCATCTTCAGGCCGCTGCCAATCAGGGAAAAGGCTCTCTTTTACATCTTGGAAATAACCCGAGAACTCAACGACAATATCAAAATCGCTCTTTGCTTCGCCTGCAGGTTCGACTGCTTTGTTCGCCCGGTTACAGCGGCGCTCAGAGTTCGTATATACTCCCTCCTTCTCACCCCATGTCCCTGCAGCAAAGACAACATCAGCTATCTCAGCCGTATCCGAATAAAAAGCGTCCTGAACGACAAGCAAGTCAAGTTTTTTCAATGCCGAACGAAGCTTTTCCTGATCAACAAAACTGACCAGAGGATTCGTCGCGACGATCCACAAGGCCTTTATCTCACCTCTATCAATCGCATCGATGATCTCGGCGTATTTATATCCACGTTCTCTCGGTATCGACTCTAGTGGGACATTGATGATATCGGCATACTCTTTGGCAGCGGCCTCATCTCCAAAGTTCCTATATCCCGGGAGCGAGGAGGTAAATCCTGTCTCGCGTGTTCCCATGGCATTACACTGCCCCGTGATCGAAAAAGGTGCCGCACCCGGCCGGCCGATGTGTCCCGTAAGCAGATGCAGGTTGTTAATCGCAGAGACCGTATCCGTTCCCATATATGACTGGTTCACTCCCATCGTCCATGCTGTCAAGGCTGCATCCGCTCCTGCGATCTGCCGTGCGATCTCATAGAGCTCTTTTACTTCTATGCCCGTAATATTGGAAACCTCCTGCGGCGGATAGTCCTGAAGGTGCTTTTTCAATACGCCAAAACCGTTGCAGTTCGCGGCAATATACTCCGCGTCTTCCCAGCCCTGCTCCAGTATGATGTAGCACAGACCGTTGATCAGCGCCAGGTCAGTGCGGGGCTTAAGCGGGACAAAGATATCTGCCATCTGTGCCGTCTTTGAAAAACGCGGGTCAATGACGATAATTTTTGGCTTGTTCTTGTTCTTGGCTAGATGAAGCTTCAATATTGGATGATTATCGGCAATATTTGCACCGATAAGTGTGATGACATCAGCCTCTTCAAAATCCTCATAACATCCGACAGGGCCGTCTGAACCAAGCGACTGTTTGTATCCCATGACAGCCGAAGCCATGCAGAGTGTCGTATTACCGTCATAGTTATTCGTACGAAGACCAAGCTGTACAAATTTTCCCAAAGTGTAGAACTCTTCGGTGAGAAGCTGTCCTGTCGAGATAACACCGATCGCCCTGGAGCCGTACTCCTTCGTGATGCGTTTAAACTCGTCAGACACCTTGCGGTAACTTTCATCCCAGCTGGCCGCTTCATGCCTTCCGTTTTTCCTGATTAAAGGCGTTAAGATACGATTATCCGCATTGATCATATGATGTTCACTCAGTCCTTTTGGACAGAGCGTACCGATATTGACGCCATGCTTGGGATTTCCTTTTGTGTAGACGGCCTTACCGTCTTTTACCCCGATATAAAGGCCGCAGCCTACACCACAATACCCGCAGGTAGAAAAAACCCACTTATCCGGTTTCTTTTCATCTGAAATGCGTCCGAATACCGGATCGTCTGAAAGTTTATACTTCGCTTCTTTGATATCTACACCAAGAAAGTCTTTTATCTTTTTAATCATCATATCTCCTTAGTGTCTCTGCTTTACTGAAGAAACTTCTTCTGAATATTTCATATTCATCTTTGTTTTCCGACAAAAAATCCGCCCGCCATATTCAAAGGTACGACCGTCGCATAAAAAAGGAAGCGGTCTGTGAACTCGCTAATACCCATCAATACGATTCCCAATCCCATGAGCAGAGCTGCTGCCGAGCTTTCCACCGTCACAGCGACCAGCAGAGGAAGCAAGAT
>JBFFSC010000015.1:0-20651 GCA_041572615.1 Sulfurimonadaceae bacterium | reverse complement strand
CGTGTAATGGATGATAGTATCGTCACCGACAAGGGAAAAGATGAGCAAGGTGGAGAAGACAAGACTGATCAAGGGCCCGCCGATGCCCAGCAGAGGGTAAATGGCTTTTGCAATATCATCATTATATTTGTTGTAAAGGCTCAGAAACATCAGGAAGACAGAAGAGAAGATGACTGGGAAAATAACCCAGGCGAGCTGTGAAGACTCAATCATGATGTTTCTCCTGTTTTAAAAGGTCGAAAAAATTGGCATCAAGACTCCGTGCATTTTTAAACAGCATGACAAAGAGGGCCAAGAAGATAGAAGCTTCTGCCGCAGCTATCGCAATGATCATGATTGCCATGATCTGAGCATTTAAATCTTCAAAGTGGTGGGATAGGGCGACAAGGATGAGGTTGACGGCATTGAGCATCAACTCCACAGACATATACATCACAAATATATTCCTTCGGCTGATGACGCCGATGATACCGATTGAGAAGATGAGTATGGAGAGGATAATAAAATGACCGATATCAATCATGCGTTTTCTCCCTTTTTAGCCAGGACAACAACACCGATAAGTGCAATAAGCAGAAGTATGGAAATCATCTCAAAGGGAAAAATCCATTTCGTATAGAGCTGCATACCGACATCTTTGATAGAGCCGAAGTCACGAAAGTGCAAGCTCTCAAAGCTCATCTTGTTGACGGTGGTGATCAGGTAGATCGTAAAAGGGGAGACAAGCAGGGTGATAGCAAACATCCAGCGTCCTTTATTGGGCTCATCAGGCAGGTTTTCTTCTTTGATATTCAAAAACATGATGATAAACAGGAAAAGTGCGACGACAGCGCCTGCATAGATGATAATCTGCACCAAAAAGAGGAAACTACCGCCAAGAAGGGCGAAAAGACCGGCAAGGCTTAATAGTGTCACGATCAGACTCAAGGCAGAATTAATGGGCTGACGAAAGGTGATCATTCCGATGGCACTGGCCAATGCGATAAAGGCGAGGACGAGAAAGATTAGACTACTGAGCAAGGCTGTTCTCCTTTCCAAAGGCACCGCGATTTTTTAAAAGCCTCTCTTTGTCAATGACAAAGTCTTCACGGTTCTTGGCCACAATGGAAAAGATCCCCGTATCCATACGGATCGCATCACAGGGGCAGGCTTCGACGCAATAGCCGCAGAATATACACTCCAGAAGATCGATATCAAACCTTGCAGGCTGTTTCTCGTCGATACCGTCAAGACGCTCTTCTGCTTCGATGAAGATACACTCTGCAGGGCAGGCCGTTGCACACATAAAACAGGCGACACAACGTACCGTGTCGTCATCTCGTTTGGTCAGCCTGTGCAGACCACGATAACGTTCTGTAATATCCTCAGGCTGATCTTCCGGGTATTGACAGGTCGGAATACAGGTCGTATCACTGAGGTTGGCCCTGAAATGTTTCAGCGTAAGTTTCATCCCTGTAAAGACCGACCATAGATAGGTCTTTTCTTTAAATGAATTTCCGTGACGGGGAACGACTTTGACACCCATATTATACTCCTGCAACGACGACTACCGCCGAGATAAAGATATTCAGCAGGGCTAGAGGCAGCAGTATCTTCCAGCCAAGATGCTGTGTCTGATCATACCTGAAGCGAGGAAAGGTCCATCGGACCCATACAAAGACAAAGTTCATCACAAGAAGTTTAAGGGTGAAACTGAGGATCTGAAGCAGCATAACCGCTACTGACCCCTCTTGTGTGTCAAGTCCCGAAGCGAGCAGATAAAGCATGAATGCTTCAAGAGAGATGACGAAAAATA
This sequence comes from Sulfurimonadaceae bacterium, assembly GCA_041572615.1. GTDB lineage: Bacteria > Campylobacterota > Campylobacteria > Campylobacterales > Sulfurimonadaceae. The sequence continues at coordinate 18,856 of JBFFSC010000015.1, read as the reverse complement.
TAATGATAAAGGTCGCATATCTGGTCTCCCTGCGATGAGCGGGGGTACAGCTGTTGTTATGCTGCATCCATCGTATAAATCCAAAAGCCATGACAGGGATAATGATCATAAGCACAAGCAGAACGATGTTGATATGTTCATGCATACTCTGCGTGTTGAGCCAGGGGATCTGATAGCCGCCAAAGAACATAGTGATGATCAATGCGCTCGAAGCACTCATCGCAATATATTCTCCCATAAAGAAGAGTGCAAACTTCATAGCGGAGTATTCAGTGTGATAGCCTGCGACAATCTCACTTTCTCCTTCAGCAGCGTCAAAGGGAGCCCTGTTTGTCTCGGCAAAGGCCGTGACGATAAAGATGACTGCTGCAAGTGGTTGCATGATGACGCCCCATGCGGGGATAAAGCCAAAGAGGAGTTCACCCTGCTGTTGGACCATTTCGTTCAAGGAGATGCTCTCGTAGGTGATCAGCATGGAGACGATGGAAAGACCCATGGCGATCTCATAGGAGATCATCTGTGACGATGCCCGCAAAGCACCTAGGATAGAGTATTTGTTGTGACTTGACCAGCCGGCGATGATTATTCCATATACCCCAAGGCTGGCAAAGGCGATGATCCATAAGACACCAAGTTCGATAGGCAGTGCCTGTATATGATAGGTATAATCATCCAGGGTGATATTGTCGGCATAGGGAATGACCATAAAGCATAGGAATGAAGCGCCAAAGACAATGGACGGGGCAAGAATATAATAGAAGGTGTTCTTGATATGCTTGGGATAGAACTCCTCTTTGAACAGAAGTTTGAGCATATCGGCAATAGGCTGGATAAGACCGCCTGCATGTACACCTTTGATGTTACAGCGATTCGGGCCCAGGCGGTTTTGAATCAAGGCAGCTACACGTCTTTCCAGCCATACCAGCATAGGAATGGCTGCGAGAGAAAAGAGAAGTGTCAGCAGGATAGGGAAGAATATCATAAAGGTGTGCATCAGACTCTTCTCCCCTCTACAGGGATTTCATCATAAGAGAAACCAAAGAGTTCACTTAGGTTTTCATCCCAGGCCTTTTGGGGTGTCTGTGCTGTTGCATTGACCTGATGCAGGATCTCGAGAATGCTCTTTCTTGCATTGCATAAACCGGCTTCAAACCTCTGTATGATTCCATCTTCATTGATGAGAGTACCTTCCTGCTCACTGTACGAAGAAACGGGGATAAGAAGCTCATGGCTTTTACAGTTCTCGAACTGGTGGGAGACAAGGTGGATTTGTGTCTTGTGCAGCATCATTCCCATGAGTTCAGGTCTGTTTTCACAAAAAGCCTTATGCCCAAAATTAATAATGACATGGGTCCTGTTCAGTGCATCGCTGAGTGCCTCTTTGGAGGTCTCAATACCGAGCTTTTTGACGGCTGCAAGGTTTGCAGCCCTGTCATTTGAGCGGAGCCAGTCATCACCAAAGTGAAGATCGATATAGGATTCATGATAGGCATTGAGTTCAAGTTCAAAACGTTTGGCCAGGGCATGAACGGCATAAAGCTCTTCCGTTGAAAGTGAAGGCGAGACAAGCAGAAGCGGTTTTTCATCATGCAGATAGCGCAACAGGTAGGAGAGCGCGACATCTTCTTCAATTGAGCGTTGGTGATAGATGTAATCATCAAGCCGTTCGCGGTTCTCTTCTTTGTAGGAGAGCCTTCCTTCATCACAGATAAAATGGCCGTTCACCTGGGCGTTGATACGGGGGCGAAACCGGTAGATGGTGTCAGATTTGTATTTTTCCTGGTTGTGATCGATGTAGATATTACAGCCCTTTGCACAACCGTGGCAGACACTCTTGCTTGTGTGCATGAACCAGACCCTCTGTCGGAAACGGAAGTCTTTGGATGTCAAAGCACCGACGGGGCAGAGATCGATGATATTCATCGCATAGGGTGTCTGCATCTTTTGCCCGGGAAGGGTAGAGACCCGGGCATCATTTCCCCGCCCGATGATGGTCAATTCATTGCTCTTGGTAATCTCCTGTGTGAAGCGAGTGCAGCGTGCACATAAGACACAGCGTTCCTGATCGAGTATGATGTTCTTACCGATATCGAGCTTTTTCTCCTTTAGTTTCTTCTCCTCTTTGGGACGCCGTGACTCGTTAAGACCAAATTCCATGTAATAGTCTTGAAGTTTACACTCTCCTGCCTGGTCACAGATCGGACAGTCCACCGGATGGGAGAGAAGTTCAAGTTCCAGGATGGAGCGTTTGACCTTGTTGATATTCTCATCTTTGGTATAGACGACCATGTCTTTTTTTACGGGAGTGTCGCAAGCGATCTGAGGACGTTTCTGCCCTTCGATCGCGACCATACACATACGACAGTTACCATCAGGGCCCAGGGCGTCATGATAACAAAAATGGGGTACAGCAATGCCGTGTCTCAGCAGTACAGGAAGCAAGAGTTCACCCTCTTGTGCCTGAAGTCTTTGGCCATCGACGACAAAAGTGACGGTATCAGACATGTGTGACCTCTCTGCTTTTTTGAATATAGGCTTCAAACTCCTCTCTAAAATGTACGAGAAAACCTTCGATGACCATGGCAACAGCAGGGGCAAAGACACAGATGGTCTTTCCGTTCATGGTCTTGGCAATATCACTGAGCAGTTCGATGTCATCTTCTTTCGCTCTGTCGGCAAGCATGTTTTCGATGATACCATCCACCCAGGCTGTCCCTTCTCTACATGGAGTACACTGGCCGCAGGACTCATGGTGGTAAAAACTTAACAGGTTTTTCAAAGCAGAGACCATACAGGTGTCTTCATCCATGATGATCATCCCTCCTGTACCTAGTGCTGAACCGATAGCACGCATCGATTCATAATCGAGTCTTGCCTCTTTGACCTCTTTCGCCGAGAGTACAGGTGTCGAGGCACCTCCGGGAATAACGGCTTTAAGCTTTTTACCGTTTTTGACCCCGCCGCCTATCTTGTCGATAAAATCCTGCATCGATTCGCCAAAAGCCATCTCATAGATACCGGGATTGTTGATATGACCGCTGAGACCAAAGAGCAGGGTACCGGGACTCTTTTGTGTACCAAATGCTCGATAGGCTTCTGAGCCGTTTTTGACGATGAATGGCACCGTCGCGATCGTCTCGACATTATTTACCAGTGTCGGATTCCCAAAAAAGTATTCAGGAGAGGGGAGATGCAGCTTAAGTCTGGGATGACCGCGGTTTCCCTCCAGTGACTCTATCAAGGCAGACTTCTCACCGCATATATAAGCCCCCGCACCGCGGTGTACCGTGATGTCAACACGATAGTCAAACTCCTTTACCTTTTCACCGAGAAGTCCTTCCTGGTATGCTTCCTCGATAGCCCTGTTCAATTGCTCAGCGAAGAACTTGTACTCACCGCGGATATAGACATAGGCGTCGTGTGCACCGATGGCGTAACAGCTTAGGATAATGCCTTCAATAAGAAGGTGCGGGTCATGCTCAAGAATCTGTCTGTCTTTAAACGTCCCGGGTTCACTCTCATCAGCATTGACGACAAGGTAGGAGGTGTCCTCTTCGCGTGAGACGAGGCACCATTTGGCTCCGGCTGGAGCACCGCCGCCACCTTTGCCACGCAGTCCGCTCTTTTCGATCTCACTCTCTATGGCATAAGCGGGTTTTGTAAAGGCTTCATCGAGGCTCTCATAGGCACCATGCTGCTTGGCGACGGCAAGCGTATGGGCGTTTTCGATCTCAAACCTCTCGCTGACGATTCTTGTGATCATGAGGATAACCTTCTAAGCAGTGCCTTTGCGGATTCGGGAGTGAGGTTTTCATGGTACTCTTCATTCATACTGAGCATAGGTGCCCCACCGCAGGCACCCAGACACTCGACTTCACTGAGTTTAAAAAGGTCCGTACTCTCACCTACTTTGATACCCAGTTCCTCCTCGATAGACCTGATGATCTCACCTTTTCCGCAGAGTTCACACGAGAGGGTCTTGCAGACCTGGATATGATACTTGGCAATCGGTTCAAGCGTGAACATCGTATAAAAGGTAGCGACACCGTAGAGATGCGCTTGGGGGACATCGAGTCTCTCTGCCAGATATGCCATCGCTTCATGCGAGATATACCCCTCCTGGTACTGTATCATCCATAATGCAGGAAGGACAAGTGACTTCTTGTGAGGATAGCGTGGCAGAAGGTTTTGGAATTGGGCTTCATGCGTTTCGTTAAAGAGAAAACTCATCGGTCCATCTCCCCGGCAATGATATTGATACTTCCAAGGTTCAAGATCGCATCTGAGAGCATGCTGCCCTCGATCATTGAGGTATAGGCACTCATCGCCGTAAAGCTGGGGGCTTTTACTTTGACTTTGTGAGGATAACCGCTTCCGTTAGCGACGATGAAAAAACCGAGTTCGCCATTGGTGGCTTCAATAGAACTGTAATACTCCTGTGAAGGTACCTTTACACCTTCATAGATCAGTTTAAACTGGTTCATCGCGCCTTCAATACTGCCATAGACATTCTCTTTCTTTGGAAGAGTGACCGCAGGGTTGTCAACGCAGATCGGACCGTCGGGAATATTGCCAAGCAGCTGTTTCATGATGCGAAGGCTCTGTTTGATCTCTTCGAAACGTACCATCACCCTGTCGTAGATATCTCCGACCGAACCTATAGCCACGTCAAAGTCGAGTTGATCATAATAATAATAGGGTGTGTGTACCCGCATATCGAAATTCACACCCGAGGCACGCAGGTTTGGTCCGCATAATCCAAGTTCAAGTGCCTTATTGGCAGAGACAGGACAGATGTCCTGCGTTCGGTCATGAAAGATTCGGTTGTGTTCAACCAGACTCAAGGCATCTCCCACGCCTTCTTCGATCTCTTTCATGATGACACGCAGATCATTCTCATACCCGTCATAGAGATCATAGCTCATGCCTCCGATACGCATGTAGGAGTTGGTCAGTCGTGCACCGGTAAGTTTGGAGAAGAAAGTATAGGCCGATTCTCTAGGATTATAGAGATACCAATAGTTCGTCAGTGCTCCCATGTCAACCAGCTGGGCGGCTAGACAGACGAGATGGTTAATAATACGCGAAAGTTCCATTAGAAGGACACGTACCGTAATGGCTCTCTCTGGAAGGGTGAGGCCAAGCATCTCTTCGACAGTCTTGGCAAAGGCAATGTTGTTGGTCGTAGCCGAGCAGTAATCCAGTCGGTCTGTGTAAGGGATGATCTGGTTATAGGTATGGTTTTCACAGCTCTTCTCAAAACCTCTATGAAGATAACCGATCTCAGAGACATTGGCGACGATCGTCTCCCCGTCCATAGCTGAGAAATTGCGTATCGTACCGTGCGTAGCAGGGTGTGAGGGTCCGATATTGATAAACATCAGGTCTTTGGAAGCTTCTGAAAACCCGCCATCATCCTGTTTTGAGATTAACCCTTTTTCAAAGAGCCGTTGATTCATCTGTGGCATCAAGTCCTGGACATCTGTACAGAGCTGCCCTTTGGTCGTGGGATAATCTCGTCTGAGCGGGTGTCCCTTAAACTGCCAGTGGTTTAAAATACGCTGCAGGTTGGGGTGGTCATCAAAGATGATGCCGTATTGATCATAACACTCGCGTTCCAGCCAGTTGGCAGAGGGGTAGATGGATGTGACACTTAGACATTTTTCCTCACGGAGATAGGCTTTAAGAAGAATTGATTCCTTAAAAGCCTGGTCACGGATGATATAGACAATGGCAAAGCGTGAAGACGGCGTTAGAGGGTAGTCCAGATAATCGATGACAGTGATATCCAGAAGCATCTTTCCGCCTGATGCATAAGCGAGCTTTATCCCATTGAAGAGTTCTGCTTCATCCAGGATAAGCATATGGGACTTCTCGATGAACTCGGCATCCGGATAGGCCTTGCGAAGGGTATTAAGCATTATCCAGCTTTCCTGAAAACTCTTTTTTTCTCTCATGGGAGAGGGAGTCGTTCTTAAGCTCTTTTTGCACCATCATGATGGCATCCAGGACAGACTCGGGACGCGGTGGGCATCCGGCGACATAGACATCGACGGGAATGATCTCATCGATGCCCTGAAGGGTGGTATAGTTGTCATAAAAACCGCCCGAGCAGGCGCACGCACCCATAGAGACAACCCATTTTGGCTCAGGCATCTGATCATAGATCTGTTTGAGGATGGGAGCCTGCTTGTAGGAGATGGTACCTGCAACGATCAGAAGATCGGCTTGACGGGGTGAAAAGCGTACGACCTCGGCACCGAACCTTGAGATATCGTGTTTACTTGAAGCCGTACTCATGAATTCGATAGCGCAACAGGCCGTGCCAAAGACAAAGGGCCACAGCGAAGATTCTCGTGCCCAGTTGACGACATCATCCACACGGGTGGTAATGACCGTATCGCCTAAAAGCTCTACTCCCATTTGAGCGCTCCCTTTTTGTAGATATAGACAAGGCCGGCAAGCAGCAGTCCCATGAAGGTGAACATCTCTATCAGACCGAAGAGACCGAGTTCACGTACATTGACTGCCCAGGGAAACATAAAAAGTGTCTCCACATCAAAAAGGATAAAGATGATGGCAACAAGGTAGTATTTGATGTTAAAGCGCTCGAAACTGTCTTTGACAGTGAGCCGTATCCCGCTTTCATAGACTTCATTTTTGGCGCTTCCTTCACTCTTCCTGCGTCCTAAACGATGAGTCATATGAATCATGAAAGGAATGAACAGAAGTAGAAAAAGGATAGTACCCGATGCCAGGACCAGATCTGAATTCATAGTATCACCAAAAATTATAGTTTATAGACATATCTTAGTGTTCATATAGTTAATATTGGTTTAAACTGATTTATTAAAGTGTCTGCTGGATGAAGAGGAGATGAAATGCGGTGCTTATGGGATGTATATCTTCTCTTGCATCTCCTGATATTCGGACTCCGCACTGCTGTCTAGAGTGATGCCGCCCCCGCTTTTATAGACAAGTCCATTATCACTCTTCTCTATAAAGCGGATCATGACAGCAGAGTCAAAGCTCTCCCCGTCAAAATAACCGAATACTCCGCTGAAGTATCCGCGTTCATATTCTTCGACACTTTTGATGATCTCAAGTGTCCTTTTCTTTGGCGTGCCACTTATACTACCTGCGGGAAGCAGGGTGGCAATGATACTGCCTAAGTTATCATGCCAGTGCGGTTCAAGTGTCCCTTGTATCTCTGAACTGACCTGAAGAAGCTCCCTGTCACCTGCCTTTATCCTGTCAATGTAGCGAAAACGGTTGACTTTGACCTCTTTGGATACCATTGACAGATCGTTTCGAAGCAGATCTACTACCATGATATGTTCAGCCATCTCTTTGGCATTGGCAAGGATCTTGGCCTGGGCGTTGTCGATAGAGGCGTCTATGGTCCCTTTCATCGGGAAAGTATAGATATGATTATCTTTAATCTGGACAAAACGCTCGGGTGAGAAACAGACGAATTTGTCCTGGACACGAAGTTTAAACGGGGCATTGGCTACCTCAAAGATATCTTTGAGGGACAAGGGTGTCTCTATCGGTGTTTTGCAGGTATAGTTTAGAAGATAGGTCTCACCTGATTTAATCTTTTCGATGATCTTGTCGAAGCCTTTTTTGTAGCTTGCAAAGTCTTGAGGAAAACTTGCGAGACTGTGATGATGTTCTCTGTATTCATCTGTATCCATGACAAATTCGATGTCAGCATCTTTTAGTTCGTCCAGTGTGTAGACATGGGTTTTGGTGGCATCAAAGTTGGTATAAAAGAGAAAAGGAGTCCTGCTTGCGGCAAGAGAGCTTAGACGTTTCATTATCCCAGGGTGAGTTTCTTCAGGACTGCCATGCGCACAAAGACACCGTTTTCGACTTGTTGGAGAACCTTACATCTCTCATCCGAGAGCATGGCGTCGTCGATGTCGATATTTCTATGCACCGGTCCCGGGTGCAATAGGATGATGTCTCTGTTCCCGATCAGCTCTTTGGTGATACAAAAATCGCTGGCATAATCTTTCAATGAGGCATAGGTCGGATGCTCATGCCGTTCTGTTTGTGTGCGCAGGCTCATAATGACATCGACTTCGTCTATGATCTCGCGTAAGTCATGGGTATGGGGAAGTGTTGTTTTTGGCAGAAAGTGAGGTGGAGTCACCAAGACGATCTCCATGCCTGCACGCTTAAGCAGTTCGATATTGCTGTTGGCAACCCTTGAGTTTTTGATATCACCGACGATGGCGATCTTTTTGCCCTGGACATCTCCAAAGTGCTCTTTCATGGTAAAAAGGTCAAGCAGAGCTTGGGTCGGATGAGCGTGTGCCCCGTCACCGGCATTGATAATGGATGCCTTGGTGTGTTCTGATAGGATTTTGGGAACACCGGAATTGGCGTGACGGACAATGATCGCATTAGGCCCCATAGCATCAAGATTCATCGCAGTGTCTGTGAGTGTTTCCCCTTTTTTTGTCGAGCTCTTGGCCACATCAAGGTGTACCATCTGCGCTCCCAGACGTTTAGCCGCAATTTCAAAAGAGGAGCGCGTGCGCGTCGAGTTTTCGAAAAAGAGTGTGATGATGATCTTGTCTTGCAATAGCGGGACGATATGACCCTCTTTAAACCGTGCGGCATCAGCATATAGCTCTTGGATCTCTTCAAGTGTAAAGTCGTCTGTTTTGATCAGATGCTGCATCGATACTCCTTAGTTCTTGGAATTATAACTTATTTGCGATCTCTTTGATGTCATTTTGCAAGCTCAAAAAGTTTTTTTTGTAAAAAGGTGCCGTGATCTCATCAAAACTCTCTTTATCGGCATAGAGGTTGATAGCCCATGTATAGGGTATGTCTCTGCTTTCCAGAAGGTGACGGCTCAGCAACGTATCATTAATAGAACCCAAGCGGCTTGGACAGACAAGCAGGACGGAAGTCTTGAACATAGAAATGAAGTCGACCATGAAAAGGTCCTCCTCAACGGGGACAAGCAGTCCACCTGCACCTTCAATGAGAACGATGTCACAATGTTTTTCAATCTCTTCAAGCTTTCTTTCCAAGCGGGAGATATCGATTTTCTGACCTTTCTTGGCGACATAGGGAGCGGCAGGCAGTTCATATTGGTAGGGGACAATGGTGTCAAGTCCCAGGTGAGAAAGTTCCGGATTGAGGCCTTTAGCCAGATCAAAAAGTTTTTTCCCGTCAAGCGGCTCATCATGGACGCCTGTCTCGATAGGCTTGAAAACACCGACCTTATAGCCCTGTGATGCGAACTCTTTCAGCAGCAAAGAGGTGGCATAAGTCTTGCCTATATCGGTATTGGTCGCAGTGATAAAGATACGTTTACTCATAGTCATTCTTTTAGATATAATTGCGCCATTATAACCTTTAGAATGGAAAAAAGAAAATATATGGAAAGATTTGAAGATTATTCGACGTACTTTGTACAGGAGATCGGTTCAAAAGAGGGGGCTGTGTCACCGGCTATCACACAGTCCGCATCATTCGGATACGGAGACAGTGCGACAGGAGAGGGGATCTTTGACGGTTCCGTAAAAAAACCACTCTATGCCCGTGTCGGAAACCCGACAACAGCAAAACTTGAAAACATTCTCGCAAAGATGGATGGCGGTATCGGTGCGATCTGTACAAGTTCGGGAATGGGCGCAACGACGCTGGCTGTCATGTCGATTGTATCAGCAGGTGATGAAATCATCAGTATCGGCGGTCTTTTTGGCGGGACATATGCACTTTTCACCGAGACACTTTCTCGTTTTGGTGTGTCGACGACATTTTATGATGTGGATGAGTTTGAAGCTATAGAAGCGGCAATCACACCAAAGACAAAGATTGTTTTCCTGGAGTCTGTGGGAAATCCTAACATGCGCTTACCTGATATCAAGGCATTGGCAGCTATCGCTACAAAACACGGCATCGTATTAATGGTGGATAATACGATTACACCTATGAGTGTAAAGCCGCTTGAACTCGGTGCGGACATTGCAGTCTATTCTACGACGAAGATCATCTCGGGTAATGCTTCTGTTCTTGGCGGTGCAGCAGTCTTTCGTGCTATTGATGCCGAGGGTGAAGACAAGTTCAAAACTGAGCGCTACAAGGATATCCATAAGTTTATCAACAAGATGGGCGCAATGGCTCTGATCCCTAATGCCAAGAAGCGTGCAATGCGTGATTTTGGAATGAGTGCAGCTGCATTTTCATCATATCTGACGATGCTGGGGATGGAGACACTGCCATTGCGAATGGACAGAGTAGTCAGCAGTGTGGAGACGGTTGCGAAAGCCTTGGATGAAGCAGGGTTTGAGATTAATCATCCCTGCTTGAGCAAACACCCTCATCATGAACGCTACAAGCGCGATTTCCCTCTTGGCTGCGGGACACTCTTAACGATCGATATGGGTTCAAAAGAGAAAGCCTTTGCCTTTCTGGACAAGACGAAACTGCCTACAATCACAGCGAATATCGGTGATAGCCGAACTTTGGCCCTGCATATGGCATCGACGATCTACAGCGATTTTAATGACGACGAGAAAGCGCTTTTAGGCATCACCCCTGGCCTTATCCGTGTCTCCATCGGACTGGAAAACCCACAAGACATTATCCAAGACTTTATTCAGGCAAATGCCTGATAAAGCCTAACAAAAATTCCCTGCTCAGGGATTAATCTTTTAGTTTAAGCAAATCTACATCCAAGACTCGATAAATTACAGAACAATTAATTTTAAAAACTTAACATGTTTTAGACGAAGGAGTCCCTCTTTGGCGACTAAAAAATCATTAGAATTTGATGATGAATTGGCTCTGCGTGAACCTGAACGTTATAAAGTACTTTTGTTAAATGACGATTACTCATCTATGGACTTTGTGATCGATATCTTGATGACCATCTTTCATAAATCATATGTAGAATCTGAAAAGATCATGCTAGAGGTGCATAAGAATAATCGTGGGTTGTGCGGTGTGTACTCCTACGAGATCGCCGAGACAAAGGTCGCGCAAGTGACAAAAATCGCAAGAGAACAGGGCTTTCCGCTTAAAGCGATAATGGAGGAAGAGTAATGATTAGTAATGAACTTAATTCTGTTTTTCAAAAAGCTTTGACCTATGCCAAGGATCAACGTCATGAATACCTGACAATCGAGCATGTTTTTTTTGCACTGCTTGGTTCAGATGAAGGTGTACGTATCATAAAAGAGTGCGGGGGTGATGTACATGCTCTGCGTGAAGGTGTGGCAAAGTATTTGACGCAGAACATGGAACCTCTTCCTGAAGAGATCGAACAGGAACCATTTGAGACAGTAGCTCTTTCACGTATGATTGATCAGATGATCCGACATATCCAATCAGCACAGAAAGAGAATGCCAGTGTTGGTGACTTGTTGGCGGCGCTGTTTGAAGAGAAACACTCATATGCCGCTGTTCTTCTTGAACAGCAGGATATTTCCCGTGTCGATATCCTTGAAGTGATCTCTCATCAGGATGTAGAGAGTGAAAACGGTGAATCCGAAGAGAGTTTTCTGTCCAAGTATGCGGTCGACCTTCTCGCCCAGGCGAGAGCAGGCAAGATCGATCCGGTAATCGGACGTGCCAAAGAGATTGAGCGTGTGGTACAGACCTTGTGCAGACGCAAGAAGAACAATCCTCTTTTTGTCGGTGAGCCGGGTGTAGGAAAAACAGCGATAGCCGAAGGTCTGGCACTACGCATAGTAGATCAGAATGTCCCGGAAATGTTGAAAAACTCCTCTCTTTTTGCCCTTGATCTGGGAGCTATGCTTGCGGGGACGAAATACAGAGGTGATTTTGAAAAACGTCTCAAGGGTGTGATGGATGAGATCAAAACTCATCCCAATGCCATCTTGTTTATTGATGAGATACATACACTTATCGGTGCAGGCGCCGTTAACGGCGGCAGCATGGATGCTTCAAACCAACTCAAGCCGGCATTGGCCTCCGGGGCGCTGAAATGTATGGGTGCTACGACCTATGCCGAGTACAGAAACGTCTTTGAAAAAGACAGAGCACTCTCGCGCCGTTTTGCCAAGATCGACATAGACGAGCCGTCGATGGATGACTCATTCTTGATCCTTAAAGGGCTTAAGCCAAAATATGAAGAGCATCATAAGGTCAAATATACAGAGAAGTCGCTTCGCTCTGCTGTTGAACTTTCCAAGAAGTTTATCTCAGACAGGTTCCTACCTGATGTCGCGATCGATTTGATAGATGAAGCCGGTGCATCTTTTCATCTGCAAAAGAAAAAGCGCTCGACGGTAACGCCGCATGACATTGAGAATATTATTTCTAAGATGACGGGAGTACCGAGTTCACGTATCAGTGATGACGATACTGAGAAGCTTAAGACTCTTGAAGCTGATATCAAAGCGAAAGTCATTGGGCAGGACAGAGCGGTCGAACTGGTCTCACAAGCAATCAAACGTTCACGTGCCGGTCTTAATCCACCGGATCGTCCTATTGCTTCATTCCTGTTTGCCGGACCTACAGGTGTGGGTAAGACAGAACTGGCAAAAAGTCTGGCAGAGATCCTCGGTGTACATTTTGAACGCTTTGATATGAGTGAGTACATGGAGAAACATGCTCTAAGTCGTCTGGTGGGAGCACCTCCGGGTTATGTAGGATATGAGCAAGGCGGTCTGTTGACTGAGGCGGCGCGTAAACACCCGTACATGATCCTGTTGCTGGATGAGATTGAAAAAGCACATCCGGATCTGATCAATATATTGCTTCAGGTAATGGACCATGCTTCCTTGACGGATAATAATGGGTATACAGCCGGGTTTAAAAATGTTGTACTGATCATGACGTCAAATGTCGGTGCTACATCACGAGCCGTGATGGGATTCAACTCTGATGCAGACCTGTCACGTAACGAGGCTTTAAAAGATTTCTTTACACCGGAGTTCAGAAACCGCCTGGATGCTGTTGTAGAGTTCTCGCCATTAAGCCTTGAAGTCGTCGAGGGGGTTGTCGACAAGTTTGTTGCAGAACTCAATGAACAGCTTAAAGCCAAAAAAATATCGGTTGTATTGACACAAAAAGCAAAACGATATTTTGCCGAGAAAGGTTATGACAAAGAGATGGGTGCTCGACCGTTGAACAGACTGATCCAAGACGAGCTCAAAAATCCACTGACAGACAGACTTCTTTTTGACGGGCTGAAAGGTGAGATAGAAGTAGATATCGAAAAAGGTGAAATCGTCTTAAAGGAGATGACACCGGCTTGATCCAAATACCTTATATCGGAACTGAACTCTCTTTTCCCGATGTAGAGACAGCGACCTCTGATGGTCTCTTGGCGTACGGTGGTGATCTGCGCCCAGACCGCCTCCTCTTCGCTTACAGAAACGGAATTTTCCCCTGGTATAACATCGATGACCCTATATTATGGTGGTCACCTGATCCGCGATCTGTGCTTTTTCTTGATGAGTTTAAACTGCGTAAATCTCTTAAAAAGCGAATGAAGCATTTTGAAGTCAAATATGATACGGCGTTTACAGAGGTTGTTAAAGCGTGCGGAAGTATTACAAGAGAGGGGCAGCATGGCTCATGGATTATTCCAGAGATCATACACGCATATGTCAGGTTACATCAAATGGGTTATGCCCATAGTGTAGAAGCCTGGCAGGAAGGAGAACTTGTCGGAGGCCTCTATGGTGTTTTGATCGGAAAGGTCTTCTTTGGTGAATCCATGTTTGCTAAGGTGAGCGATGCATCAAAGGTGGCCTTTGCCACACTGATTGAAAAGCTTAAAGCAGATGGATGCAGGATGATAGACTGCCAGATTTCATCAGAACATTTAAAAAGTCTGGGAGCACGTGAGATACCGCGCAGAGCTTTCATGCAATATCTGCACGAGGATACTGAGAAAGAGTATCATTTCTCCATATAGATTTTGTTTGATAAGGTTTATATATGTTGCTGATTAGAAGAGATAATAATGTAGAACTTTTGCAGAAACTTCTTAGTTAATTAGCTAGCTTTAAGCTTAAAGACTTTAAACTGACTCTATCTTAAATTGTACGGAGAAATGAATGAAAAAACTAATCGTAAGTATCGCTGCTGTTGCAGCATTAAGTTCAGCTGCAATCGCTGGTGTTAACAGCCAAACTGGTTGTGGACTTGGTTCAATGATCATTAAAGATGACAGTTCAGCGGTTCTACTTGCTCTACAAGCAACAACAAACGGAACTTCTGGTAACCAAACGTTTGGTATTACTTCAGGTACATCTGGATGTAAAAAGACTAAGTTCGTTATGAATGAGCGTGCTGAAGAGTTCGTTGCATCTAATATGGACCAACTTGCAAAAGAGATTGCAGTAGGTCATGGTGAGTCTGTTGACACACTAGCAGAGCTACTTGCTGTAGAAGATAAAGAAGTATTCGCTTCTGCACTTCAAGCAAACTACAACAGCATCTATACATCACAAAATGTAGAGATGGCTGACGTTTTAGACAATATTTCTACAACAATGTAATCATTGACCAGGCGGGTCTATCCTGCCTGGTAGCTTCATCTACACCCCCACATCACAAGGCATTACCATCATACGCTTTATCATAGTTACAGTTATGTTAATCACATCTGTTTATGCAAACACACAGCATTATTTGGAACTGGCCAAAGAGAAAAATCTTTCACAATCACCGTACTGGCATATCTTATTGCACATGCCCGGCAATACGAGTGAGATCGATGACCAAGCTTTTTTTCTTTCGCCTGAAGGGATGTCAGATGCCAACGCAGAACTTGAAGCGACGATCCAAGCCCTCATTGATGAAAAGGTCTTTGATGATAATGCCACAGCCTGCCGTTTCCCTGCACGTAAATGGTGGCTTGTCAAAGAGCTGGGAATGAATGATCTGCCAGAGGTAGAGTGTAAAGCGTTTGATGCTTTGTTAAAGAGGGTTGATCCCCAGGCGGTCAGTCTGATCTTTCCATCGGCGTATATCAATTCACCCGCGTCCATGTTCGGTCATACCTTTTTACGTATTGACTCCTCATACAAGTCCAAGATGCTTTCTCATGCGATTAATTATGCTGCCAATGCCGACTCGTCGACAGAGAACGGTATGGTCTTTGCCATCAAGGGTCTTGTTGGCGGATATTACGGGAACTATTCACTGTTGCCTTATTATGAGAAGATCAAAGAGTATCGTGACACCGAAGAGCGGGACATGTGGGAATATGACCTCAATTTGAATGAAGAAG
Source organism: Sulfurimonadaceae bacterium (assembly GCA_041572615.1). Taxonomy (GTDB): domain Bacteria; phylum Campylobacterota; class Campylobacteria; order Campylobacterales; family Sulfurimonadaceae. Next base: position 3,621 of record JBFFSC010000015.1, on the reverse strand, counting down.
AGATCGTTCAGATGATGCGTCATATCTGGGAGATACATGACACCTACTCCTGGTATTACTTTTTTACAGAGAACTGTTCTTACAACATGTTGTGGCTTATAGAGGCGGCAAAACCGAGTGTAAAGCTTCGCGATTACTTCAACTATCAGGTTCTTCCTCCTGAAACTATTCATGTCGCCGTGAGCGAGGGTATCGTGACCAAACGTCATTACCGACCGGCAAGGCGCAGTAAGCTTTTAGCCTATGAAGCCTATCTTCATGAGAGAGATATCAATGAGGTCTTTACACTTGCCAGAGCAGAGATATCACCACAGAGGTTTTTAAAAGAGAGCAAGAAACCTGTTCAGACGCAACGTTATATCCTGGAAGCGTCGTCAGAGTTTATCGAGTATGACTTTTTAGCGGGGGATATCAATGCAAGTGTCTATAGGGACAGACTCTATTCAATTCTTACGGCACGAGCAAGCCTGGGCAAAGGTGAAAAAATAGATATCCCGGTTCCGGTCGATCCTATGGAGGGGCATCGTGCCCTGCGCATCAGGACTGAAGCTGGAGTCCGTGATGGCGAGGGAATCGGGTTTTTGGGTGTACGACCGGCAAACCATGATATAAGAGACAGTGATGTCGGGTTCTTACGCGGAACCCAGATTGAGTTCTTTGACCTGTTGTTCTCTTATGGGGAGGATGATTTTAATGTCGAGAAAGCGACACTTATCAACATTGTCTCTTTGGCACCGCGTACTGCATTTTTCAAACCTTTGTCCTGGCGTTTGAACACGGGGTGGGACAGAAATTATTTGACGGAGAGTACAAAGTTTACCTCGAATGCATCAGGCGGGCTTACCTGGGGCAATGATCTGGGCTATGTGTATCTTTTGGCTGATGCTCTTTTCTATACAGATAAAAGTCTTACGACTGGAATCGGCGGAGTTGCCGGTGCAGTGCTCTATGAAGGTGAACGTTTCAAAACTAATATCGAAGGCAGTCAGCGTCTGTTTGATACGGGGCATGATCAACTGCTCTTTTCCATTTCCCAGCACTACAGAAGTTCACAAAACACAGCCCTTTTGCTTTCATATGACTATGTTCAAAAGTATGGGGAAGATTGGGATACGCTCAAACTGCGATTCGATTATTTCTTTTGATGAACCAATTAAATATTTTTAAATTTTTTTGGGTTATAATGTAAGCAATAATAACGAAGGCACTATATGTACATTGAAGATCTTAATTTTTCGCTTTGGGCGGATTTTATTGAAAGGGATTATCTTGACGGCGAGTTTAAAGAACTTATTGCCAAAAAGATAATTAACGGTGCGACAAGCAACCCTGCAATTTTTAAGAGTGCTATTTTGACTTCACCGGCATATAAAAAACAACTATCTACTTTAACCGGCAGTGCAAAAGAGAAATACGAGGCTGTGGCTATCACAGACATACAAAAGGCAGCTGACATACTTAAACCTTTGTATGATGCGGGTGATGACGGTTTTGTCAGTATAGAGGTCGATCCCAATCTGTGTGATGATGCAGAAGGGACGATTGCAGAAGGTGAACGTCTTTTTGCGGCCATAGGAAGAGAAAATGTCATGATAAAAGTACCTGCGACAGAAGCAGGTTTTAAAGCGATGGAAGAGCTGAGTGCACAAGGTATTCATGTGAATGCGACACTGATCTTTTCGCTCTCTGATGCGATCTCATGTGCGAGAGCTTTCGCCAAAGGTGCACAACGTTCACAAACCCGAGCTTTTACTGTCATATCCGTCTTTGTCAGCCGTGTTGACAGATTGCTTGACGGAAAGATGAAAGAAGCAGGGCTTGCTCCGGGAAAACTGGGTATCTATAATGCTGCACGAATCTATAATGTGATCTCGACGATAAACGTGCCCCGGTGTCGTGTTCTGTTCGCAAGTACAGGTGTCAAGGGAGATGACTATATCCCATCATATTATGTGGATGAACTGATCGGTACAAATACCATCAATACGGCACCGATAGATACGATTCACGCTTTTGTCGCCAACGGGAACAGCAGTGAGAAACTTCCTCTTAATGAAGAAGAGATTAATGTACATTTAGGTGCTCTGTCGCAGGCAGGGATTGACCTGGATGCGGCTTTGAACGAATTGAAATCAGATGGCCTAGATGCATTTAAAGAAGCTTTTTCTGAAATCTTGAAAGAATTGGAGTAATCATGTCCCAACCAACACCTGAAAGAAGAGCCCCGGTAGAAAGACGAGGTGCACCGGCCGCAAACGTTGAACAGTTGACCTTTGAGACCTTGAAAAAGATCCGTGCATACCTTCAACGTATGATCGATGCCGGAGGATCGGATTTACACATCAAAGCGAACTCCGTGGTGCGCGCACGTATTAACGGGGATATTATTCCTCTGTCGGGCGAGATACTTTCCAAAGAAGATGCCTTGACATTCTCAAAAGAGCTGCTGCGCGGACGTTTTAACGAGTTTGTCAAAAACAAGGAACTGGATTTAGTCTATCCGTATGATGAAAAGACGCGTTTCCGTGTCAATATCTTTTTCCAGATGGATGGGGTATCAGCAGTTTTCAGGGTTATTCCGGTAAAGATTATGTCTATTGACGACCTTCAGCTTCCTTCGGTTATCCGTAAGTTCACCGAGGTTGAACGCGGTATGGTTCTGGTCACAGGAGTAACCGGTTCGGGTAAATCTACGACGCTTGCTGCGATCATCAATGAGATCAACTGGAAAAAGCGTAAACACATTATGACGATCGAAGATCCGATCGAGTTCGTTCACAAAGACAGAAAGTGTATCGTTAATCAGCGTAGTATCGGACAAGATACCCACAACTTCTCATCTGCCTTGCGTGCAGCACTTCGTCAGGATCCCGATATTATCCTTGTCGGGGAGATGAGGGACTTGGAGACCATCGAGATCGCTCTGCATGCTGCAGATACCGGTCACCTGGTCTTCTCGACGCTGCACACACTTGATGCCAAAGAGACGATCAACCGTATTATCTCGATGTTCCCGGGTGAGGAACAAAACCGTGTCCGCCTGACCCTCTCGTCCGTTCTTCAGGGGATCGTCTCCCAACGTCTTATCCCTACTCTTGACGGAAAACGTACGGCAGCGGTAGAGGTCCTGGTCAGAACGCCGCGTATCGAACAGCTTATTATGGAAGGCAGGGATGTTGAGATCAAAGATGCCATTGAGGAAGGTAAGGAGATCTATGGATCACAAAGCTTTGATCAGGGTATATTGGACCTTTTCCTCGCTAAAAAGATCTCCAAGGAAGAGGCATTCACCTATGCGACATCAGCAAGTGACTTGAAACTTAGAATGGAAGGTCTGGCTTCAACGATGACAAAAGCAGCCCCAAAAGAGGGTGAAGAGGAAGAAGAGAAAGAAGAGCGCACATTTGACGAAGACGAGATCTTTGCCATCAAAGAGTAGCCTGCTGTCATGCAACGGTCTTGTCTCATATGCACAAGACCTTAAAATTAATCTCACTTTAAAAAGAGTTACACTATAATTCGCAACATTTTTTTAAAGGAAACAACATGCTAGAAGGCATTATTAGAGAGAGTATTGGTAAGAAGAGCGCTAAAGCACTTCGCCGAGATGGTTATCTTGTT
>JBFFSC010000014.1:0-22614 GCA_041572615.1 Sulfurimonadaceae bacterium | reverse complement strand
CGTAAGCACCTGCAGGAAGAAGGGAAAGAGCCGGATGTTGATACAATCGCCAAAGAGGTTGGTCTTACTGTTGAAAAGGTCAAAAATGTCATCAAGATCACTAAGGAGCCAATCTCATTAGAAGCACCTATCGGTAATGAAGAGGACGGACGTTTTGGAGATTTCATCGAAGATAAGAACTCTATCTCACCGGCTGAATCAATCCTAAAAGATGATTTGAAACTTCAGATCGAAGGTGTACTTGAGCAGCTTAATGAAAGAGAAAAGGCTGTTATCAAGATGCGCTTTGGAATCATGGATGATGAAAGTGACCGTACCCTTGAAGAGATCGGTAAAGAGCTCAATGTCACTCGTGAACGTGTGCGCCAGATCGAATCGTCTGCAATCAAAAAACTCAAACATCCTAAGGTAGGACGTAAGCTGAAAAACTATATTGAAGAGTGATTGAAAGATGTCTATGAACTTTTGTGAAAAATGGATTGAGTTTGACTACAATCCATATATACTCTTCGACAGTGACGGAAAGATCCTTACACTAAACAATGAAGCGCAGTATCTACTTGGATACACAGACGCCGCTTCCCTGTTTAAACTTGCAATCACCTATGCCAATGCCAATACAGGATTTAAGACAAGTTTTTTGGACCTTGAATATGGACGCTTTCGTTTTTTTGCATTGATGGTGGGATATGACAATGAGGAAGAGATCGGATTAAGACTCTTTCAGTCGCCTGCCTTTCATTATTCCGAACCAAGCAGCGAAGGTGACCTGGTCAATATATATACGCTTGTTGACCTCTGTATCAGCTCAAACTCTATCGGCAGCGAAAGTGAATTCAAAAAAGACTTTGACCCTACCATACCCGACATACGTATAGCTACGGAACGTTTTATTAAACTTCTGAATAAAGTTTATGGAATGCATAAAGGTTCTCCGGTCATTACAACGAAGATCTATTTCCGTGTTGGTGAACATATCAAAACCGAAGGTAAGAAGTTCACGCTTTTCTCTATTGAAGTCGTTAGTGATGAGATGAATCAAAATCAGATAACAGAACTCAAAGGGCTGGCCGGGAAGATGAACATCTTCATAGACTTTAAGTTCAATACAGCGATATTGAATATACCACTGATTACCGATTAAGTGTCTTCAAACCAATAAAGAGTGCCGAAACCACCCCTAATCCCAAGCCGATCAGAAAGGCCGGGATATCCAAGACATGATTATTATTCAAGCCGATAAAACTAAGAACCAAAACGATATAGGGGATAAACCGCCAGGCAGAAAAAAGACCAGGTGTCGACTTGATCGTCTTCTTCAATGTTTCTTTGTTCTGTTTTAGCCGTGCTTTTTCATCTTTTACAACCTGAGCGAGATCGACTGACTCGTCCTCGTCCTGTACCTGCTCTTCATCATACAGACCATGCGGGTCTTCAATCTTTTCAAAAAGAACATCATCAGACCCTTCTCCCGACTCCAAACGCTTCAATATAAGCTTTCTATACCCATAGAAAGAGCCGAAAACGATTGCCATCGAACTGAAAAAAGCAAGTTCGAAATTAAGTAGCCAGTACCAATAGCCCTGTATAAACAGGACCAGGGCAAAAACAAGTTTGACCAGTAACAGTCTCAGGAACAGCTTACGCATCATCCTCGTCATCATACAGTGGTTTTTGATCTTGATAACGCGGATTATTCTTTTTGAGCTCTTCAAACTCATGCATCTGTTTTTTGTAAGCCTTGTATATATTAAGAATGGCCGCAGCCACACCAATAAAGACCCCGATCCACAAGACCCATTTAACATCAAACAGTCTCTGCAGGCCAATGCCGATACCGACACCCAGTAATACGGCAACAACGATTGAAACACCCAGAGAGAGGCTGTCAACACCTTCGATGATAGGTTTTATTCTTGGTTTTTTCTCTTCTGCCATCAGATTTTTGCCATCACTTTCTTGGCAGCTTCGATTGTCTGCTCGATCATCTCATCTGTCGTAGCGGTTGAGATAAAGCCTGTCTCATATTGGGAACAGGCAAAATAGACACCCTCTTCAAGCATACCTGCATGAAAAGCTGCAAAGCGCTTTTCATCACTTGCACAAGCATCATCGAAGTTTTTAACAGGCTTGTCACTGAAGAAAAAGCCAAACATGGAACCTCTTACATCCGTTTGAAATGCTATTGCGTTTGCTTCGGCTGCCTCTTTCATCCCCTCAAGAAGACGCTTTGCGCGTTGCTCAAGGATGCCAAACAGAATCGATTTGTCTTTTAGTTTGCTGATCGCAGCAAAGCCCGCAGCCATTGCGACAGGGTTACCGCTTAATGTACCAGCCTGATAGACAGGTCCTTCCGGTGAAAGCATTGCCATCACCTCTTTTTTACCGCCGAAAGCGCCCACAGGCATCCCTCCGCCTATGACCTTCCCCATCGTGATCAGATCAGGAACCGTGCCTGTAATGTCTTCTGCACCTCTTAGTGTCGCTCTAAAACCACTCATGACTTCATCAAAGATCAGCAAGGTGCCATGTGCATCACAAAGCTTTCTCAGCTCGGCCAGGAAGTCTTTGTCAGCAGGCACGAGTCCCATGTTGCCGGCAATAGGCTCGATAATAACACAGGCAATATCGCTGCTCTGCTCAAAACACTTTTTGACACTCTCAATATCATTATATTTTGCCAACAGGGTATGCTTGGTAAAGTCAGCTGGCACACCTGGAGATGAAGGACTTCCAAATGTGACCATCCCCGAACCGGCTTGAACAAGAAGGGAATCACTATGGCCATGGTAGCAGCCCTCGAATTTAACGATATCATCTCGACCTGTATAACCACGGGCAAGACGAATCGCACTCATCACAGCTTCTGTACCGCTGCTTACAAAACGTATCTTTTCCATCGATGGAATCAGATCGACCACAAGCTTGGCCAGCTTTGTCTCAGCCAGTGTAGGTGCACCAAAACTCAAACCGTTTTTTACGGCTTTAATGACAGCATCTTCGATCGTCTCGTCTGCATGACCAAAAATCAATGGTCCCCAGCTCTGCACGTAATCGATATAACGGTTGCCGTCGACATCAAGAAGATAACCACCCTCACCTTTTTCAATAAATATTGGTGTACCGCCAACACTTTTAAAAGCCCTCACAGGTGAATTGACACCGCCGGGGATAAGTTCTTGTGCTTCATTAAATGCATTTTGGCTTGTTTGAGTATTCATAAAGATCCTATAGATAATAATTGAAGGAAGTATATCAAAACAGTTTTAAATGCAATTTATTCTAAGTTGATATAATGCTAGAAATAAAAGCCGTAAAGCCCATAATATGGAGCTTTCGATAATTCCAAAAGACGATATATATGAGCAGAAGCACAGCCGCATTATTGATCGCAATCATGTTTCACACCCTGCTCTTCGTACTCTTCTTTTTTCTCTTGCATCTTAAACCCGAAACAACGATAGATAAGCCTAAAGAACATCGCATCAAAGTTGCTTTGAAAGAAAAACCAAAGACATCAAAAAAATCTGCAGCTGTTGAAAACAAGCAAAAACCCATTCTGAAAGCTCCCCCTATACCCAAAGGCAAACAGATGAAAAAGTTGCCGCAGAAGAAATCCGCACAGACAAAGCCGAGCACGAAAACGCCCACATCTCGCCAGGTCACACAAAAGACAAAACCGGTTGACAAACAACAACCCGTTGAAAAAAAGAAGGCCTATGTCAAGAATGTTCCTAAAAAAATAAGTAAAGACATCAATATAACAACAAAGCCGTCTAAAAAAAGCGGACTCTATGCGATGCTGTCTAAAAAACAAAAAAGTAAAGATGAACCGAAGAAGAAAACACTGGCAGGTACGCAGATCGGCAGTGATTTCAAAGAGGCCTACGGCGAAGCTTTCGGCAAACTTTCCGCCGGTGAACAAAAATATATCATTGACAATCAGGAGCGCATGCGCCGTATTACACAAGAGCAGCTAAATAGGCTAGCACCTGTAAATATCCCTCGAAACCTGCATGTCAACACGATGAATATCATCGAGTTCTATCTGCATCCCAATGGTGACATCAGTGGTCTAAAAGTCATTTCACCATCAGGTCACCAGATCCTGGACGACACCTCGCTTCAAACAGTAGAGTACTCCTATCACCGTTATCCCCTACCTGAACAAAAGACACTGGTCAGATATAAGGTCGGATACTACCTGGGCGGGCACAGATATTAATCTATTGACACATAGGATCAGAACTATATAACTTTGGTGCCCAGTTTAAAGCCCTTTCATCCAGATCATCATGCAGAGTAAAAAGCTGTGATTCTTTGGCCGGATCAGTATAGTCATTAGGTGTGACTACGGCAATTCCACCCGTAAGGATACTGTCAAGGGTCTCTGTTTTCACCTTTGCGCTGAAAAGTCCTACTTCCACCCCAATACCACCTGTATTATAAAAATAGGAGTTGCCACGTATCAGATGAGCATAACACGGTTCAATGAAGAGTTCGATATCAACTCCGGTCGCATCATCACTAAGTCGATATTGTGAGACCGAGCCGATCTTGATTTGCCTGTAATAAAGCGGTGTTTCCTCTTTGATACCGCCGAGTCTTTCAGCTTTAACAACAACGCGCAGGCCTTTTTCATTGAAATGAGCAGAGGGTTTTTTAGAAAGCAGAACAAAGTAGTCCTCATCCTTTTGCGATTCCCCCTCTTTCAGGGCTATAAAATTACCTTTCAATGCTGCAGAAAAGTTTTGTATCCCTTGCAAACTCATCTCAAACGCCTCAGGCCAGAAGAGTGTGTCCTCTTTAAGCAGATAAGCGTAATTACTGTCGATTTTTACATTAAGTTCAACATTCTCTTTGGCAAGCCTGACATCACTAACATGACCGATGATGACACTCTTGTACATCACAAGGTTGCCAGCGACGAGGCCATGCGAGTCTGTACTGTGTACGATGATATCGACATATTTATTCATCGCTTTGGATTTGGTCGCATACAGTTTAAACTGTTCGTTATTACGGGCTGTTTTCCCCTCTTGTGAGACAGGTGTATAAAAGGCAACTCCTCCCGTCAGGACCGTCTCTAATGATTCTGTATTGATCTCGACACCGTCAAGTCCGAATTTGGCATCGATTCCACTGGCGATGTAGAACAGTGAATTATTCTTGACTTCACCAGCATACTCTTTGGTGACAAAAGCTTTCAAGAAAACTTTTTTTGCCTTGGAGTCCCACCGGTATGAAAGTATTTTTCCTACCTTGATCTGTTTGTAATAGATTGGAGAGCCCTCTTTTAATGAGCCCATACTGTCAGCAACGAGGGTAATATGCACACCCTCTTTGCTGAGATACTTCTTATCCTGTAGCTGGGCATAATCATGATAGAGCTTATACACTTTTTTTAAACTTTTCTTCGCGCTGAAGTCTGGTGTTTCGACGGCCAGTCCGCCTCGCAGAACACTCTCCAGACCGCCAGTTCGAAGATCAAAACCGTCCATTCCGGCTTTAACTTCGATACCGCTTTGTTGATAGAACAGTGATGAGGCATTCACGAGTTTTTTGTACTTCGGGTCGATCATTACATCAATAGTAAAACTCTTCTTGTCTTGATTGATCGTATATGCAGAAACCTGTCCGATTTCAATTCCATGATAAGACAGCCCCGTCCCTTCTTTGATATTGTTGATCTCATCTGAGACAAGCTTGAGAAGAAACCCGTCTTTATTAGGCTTTTTATCATGCAGCACAAAACTCTTCTTGGTCTTTGCATGCGTATCCATCGTGACAAAGCTGATGTAGTTGCCTGTAAGGATGGAATCAAGACCGCCGATTTCATTAAAACCAAGATGCGGGCTGACAACCCAGAAATAAGCTTTTTCATTGGCCAAAGACCTGAAGTCATTATAAAGTTTTATATTGACAACAGTCTGCTCTTTGAGAGGGTCATGCTGCAGCCCTGTGACCAGACCGGCCTCAACACCCTTATAGAAGATTCTTGTAATGCCCACTTCAAGTTTGTTATGCCCTTCCATAGTCAATACGACTTCATCTTTGTTTTGCATCGTCTCAACGTAATTATGAAACAGGTGATACCTGCCACTCTCCGTAGCCAAAGGGGATGAAAGCGATTGCTCAGAGTTATACAAAACTATACCTCCGGCAATAAAGCTTGCAAAAGAGCCCATCTCTATCTTAAAGGCAGAGAGGCTTGCTTGGATGTCCAGGGCATTAGCCTTATAAAAGAATGACTCCTCATGCACCAGATCCATATATTCGGTCTCTATTCGAAGATAAAGGTCAATACTCTTCTTATCGTCAGAGAGCCTCTTGTCCTCTACCTTACCGATGACCTGCTTCTTATATAAGACAGGTGCCCCTATTGCCATGTCACCTTTGTCTATCGTATTGACGACAACAGAAAGGCCAGGGTTGAAGACATCAACGGGCGCTGTTTCCAAGGCGACAAAATAATCCTGAAACGGCAAGTCATACAACTCTTGCCTGTTGTTTGCCGCCGGCATTACAGAGATATAGACACCTGAAATTATAGTGCCAAGTCCTGAAACCTCCGTAATACTGACCTTAGGTTCGACTTTCCAGAACTTATTCCCTTCCCGGGCGACACCATCGGCTGCCATTTTATCTATCATGGCAATAAGTTCTATCTTTGATACGTCATCCTCTTTGATGCTGATGTCTTCGACAACACCCACCTTGATACCCTTGTACATGATAGGTGTTTTGCCCGCTCTTATGCCGTCACCATTTTCAATGACGATAGTAATACGAGTTCCGGCATCCACATAGTTTTTCCATATCATACCCGCAGTGATTAAAATGGCGACGATAGGTGCGACCCAGATCAAAGAGATACCTCTGTTTTTTTTACCTACAGCCAGTTCATCATAACTATTCATTCTCTACCTTATCCTCTTTCTCATCCCATAAAAGACGCGTATCAAAACTCTCTGTTGCAATCATAGTCAATACTACCATTGTAGCAAAAGATATAGCTGCAAATCCTGTTGTCACCTTGGCAAGTTCACCAAACTGTACAAGAGATATCATCAGGCCGATCACAAAGATATCGAGCATAGACCATTTTCCGATGATGTATATCATCTTGAAGAGTTTATGTTTTTCTATCAATTTCCACTTGGAATCAACACGAACCGAATAGAGCAGAAAGAAAAGTACCAACAACTTCCATACCGGGATAAAGATACTGGCAATGAAGATAACGGTACCGATAAAAAACTCCCCATGCTCATAGAAGTAGAATATCCCGTCTAGGATCGTGTTGTTTTCAAAGGTTGTGACTGTATCGGTCTTCATAATAGGAAAAAAGTTGGCAGGAATAAAAAAACACAGTGCTGCGATGGAGAGCGCCAGCGTTCTGGTAAAAGCATCTGTTTTTCTCTGTGACAACGGCTCGTCACAAATAGGACATGTCGTCATGTTCGCTGATGAGAGGTTCTTACAGTTCAGACAAAGTGAAACATTGGCTTTTTTATCAGTGAGCATTATGATAAGTCTTCCAAATCTGTCTGGAGTTAAAACTGCTGCTTAACATAAAGGTAAAGACCAAGAGCGAAACAAACATGATCATGCCGGGGCCAAAGATGACTTCCGCTGTCGCACTTAACTTAACAGTCGAAACCAAAATCGCGATGACATAGACATCAAGCATCGCCCAATGGCGTATTTTGACCAGGGTTTTAAAATAGAATTTCATCCATTTGGGTTTTTTGTTCTGTACCAGCGATGAAAACATAAGAATAGAGATAACGATCTGTACGAAGGGTGCGAAGATTGAAGTAAAGAAAACCAATACGCTCAATGCCGGATATCCATCCTGGTAAAAATAGTAAAGTGCGCTTAACATTGTATCTGTCTGCCCGGAATCGCCAAGCTGGAATGTCATAATAGGCAGTGTCATAGCGGGGAAAAATGTGATTAACGCTGCAATCGCAAGACCAAGGTCACTCTCGATATTTCGAGGGAGTTTTCGGACTGAACTTTGACATCGCGGGCAAAATATCTGACGGGCTGACGCTTCATCTTCCATTAACAAACCACAAGCCGAGCAGCATATTACTTCATTCATACCAAGAATTATACCAATAATGTTCATACTTGTTAAAATAGATACAAAAAAGTTTTGATTTTACTCTTGCGTAAGAGTAGTTTATGTATATTGGGAAAACATATCTATAGGATGTAATATGATTAAGAACATTCTGGTTTATCTCCTTCTGCTTTTTGCCCTAAGTGCCTGCAGTGAACAAGACACTCAACAACCATCCAAAGAACCCCAACCTTTACCCGTAGAAACAGTAACTGTCATGAACAAGAACATTCCCATATGGATGAGATACACAGGCAAGACCCAGGCAAGCAATTCACATGAGGTGCGTGCACGTGTCTCAGGCATTCTTGAAGAGATCTATTTCAAAGACGGTGATTATGTCACCAAGGGTCAAAAACTTTTTAAAATCGAACAGGCCGACTATATTGCTGCGCTGGAATACGCCAAGGCAAAGAAACAGAAAGACTTTGCCGCCTTGAAACTGGCACAAGCAGACGTCAACAGGTATGCCCCTTTGGTTAAAGAGGGACTGGCACCACGTGTGACCCTGGAGCAGTACGAAGCACAAGTACAATCGCTCAAAGCCGATATAGCCAGTGATGAGGCTTCAATAAAACAAGCTGCCTTAGAGTTAAGCTATACCGTCATCAAGGCACCTATTGACGGTCGGGCAAGCCGTCGGCTTGTTGATATCGGAAACCTTGTGGGCAAAGGTGAAACGACCGTATTGACCACAATCAACAAAACGGATCCACTGTATGCCTACTTTGCACCAAGTAACGAGGACTTTCAAAAGATCATTAAATTTAAAGAGCAAGATGTAATGCCCGCCTACATCGACATCAACTATCAGTCACAGCTCCTGACAAACAAACCTCTATTCGGCCATGTTGACTTTTCAGACAATACAGTCAATCCAAGTACGTCTACCGTCAGTATGCGCGCAGAGATCCCAAATCATGACCAATCGGTTTATCCGGGCACCTTTGTCTATGTCAATGTCTTTCTTACAGATGACTACAAGTTCATTGGCATCCCGCCTCAGGTCATATTTGAGGATCAACGAGGCAAATATGTCTATGTCGTCTCTGATGAGCAGAAAGCTCAACGTACTTACATCAAGACAAGTTTTGATTCGCGTTTTTTTGTTCTTCTGGAAGAGGAAGGTGGATTGAAAGATGGAGACAAGGTCATCATCAATGCCCTTCTGCGTCTAAAACCGGACATTAAGGTCAATCCTACCGATGTGACTGAGACAAAAGGAATCGATGCTGTCATCAAAAAGAACAAGCTAATTCCAAGCTTACCAAAAGAAAAATAGATATGTCACCGCTATTTTTTATAAAACGTCCTATCTTTGCTATGGTCATTGCTATTTTGACAGTGATCTTGGGGTTTGTATCGATGAAGGTGCTCCCTATCGAGGAGTACCCAAGTGTCACACCGCCCGTTGTTGCTGTAACATCGACTTATACGGGGGCCAATGCCTATAATGTTGAAGAATCCGTTACACGCCCTCTCGAAGACAAGCTCAACGGTGTACAAGGCATGATCTATATTGAGTCTTCAAGTACTTCTGCCGGCCAATCCAATATCAATGTCTATTTTGAACCGGGATATGATCTTGACATTGCTGCCGTCGATGTTCAAAACAAAGTCGAACTTGCCAAACCATCTCTTCCTTCTGAGGTAAAACTCCAGGGTGTCTCTGTCGATAAAAAATCACCAAGCATGGTCTGCCTTATCGCGCTCGAAGGTACGGATGAATTTGATGGACCTTTTCTCAGCAACTACATCAATATCAATATTCTCGATGAGATCAAGCGTATTCCAGGTGTAGGCAAGGCTGAAAATATGGGAGAGAAGAAGTATGCGATGCGCATCTGGCTTGACCCTGACAAGATGAAGTCCATGGCCTTGACGCCGATGGAAGTCGTCACCGCGGTCCAAAACCAGAGTAAACAGGCAGCCCTTGGCCAAATTGGTGCAGCACCGGGCTATAAAGACCAACAGATGACCTATACCCTGACGGCAGATGGCAGACTCAAAGACGTCCAGGAATTTGGCCGGATCGTCTTGCGTTACAACACAGACGGCAGCCTGCTTTATCTGAAAGATATCTCCGAGATCGAGCTCGGTGCTGAAAAGTACGATTGGAATGCATTGTTAAATGCAAAACCGACCGGACTTATAGCCATCTATCAGCTTTCAGGCGCCAATGCGTTGACCATCAAACAAGCTGCCGTAGAAAAAATGGAAGAGCTGAAGACACGTTTTCCCGAAGGTGTCTCCTATAAAATCCCCTACGACACGACCAACTATGTTGAGGTTGCGATAAATAATGTCATCATTACCTTGATCATTGCCATCGTGTTGGTCGTACTCGTAATCTATATCTTTTTACAAAACTGGCGTCCAACCATCATCGCTACAGTTGCCATCCCGGTTGCGCTTATCGGCGCCTTTATGGCAATGTATGTCACCGGTTTTTCCATTAACTTCCTCACGCTTTTTGGTTTGATCCTTGCCATCGGTATCGTTGTTGATGATGTTATCCTCGTCGTTGAGAATGTTGAGACGATCATGTACAAAGAACCCGATCTTCCCATGCCACACGTTGTCAAGAAAGCGATGCAGGAGATTACCGGGCCTATCATTGCAACGACACTCGTTCTTGTTGCTGTCTTTATCCCCGTATCTATGATGCCGGGTATTACAGGTTCTTTGTATCAACAATTTGCCCTGACTATCTCCTTTGCCGTTATCATCTCTTCCGTTAATGCCCTTTCGCTTTCGCCTGCTATTGCTGCAATTATTATCAAGCGAGAAAAAGTTGAACATAAAAAGTTCATCGGCTTTGAGCTCTTTGACAAAGCGTTTGAGTATATGACGGAGAAATATGAGCGTGCGATCAGGTTCATCATTAAAATAAGATGGATTGCAGTAATCATCTTTATGGCTCTGCTGGGGTATACAGCTTACATGTTCAAAGTCACACCGACTGCCTTCGTACCCGAAGAAGACAAAGGTGTTCTATTGGTATCCTATTCGCTTAAACCTGGCTCGTCTATCGTTCAAACAGGAAAAATGAATGCACAAATCGAAAATATCCTGCGCGATATCAAGGGGGTGACTGATATCACGACAGTTGATGGATATAACATCATCACATCATCACTTGATCCAAGTTCCGGTGTGAAGTTTGTCACTCTCTCTCCCTGGCATGAACGCGATCCACATACGCAAAGCGCTGCAGGGATCATTGAAGAGGTCTTCAAAAGAACAGCAGGTATCAGTGATGCCAAAGTCATCGCATTCAACCTCCCAGGAATCCCTGGACTGGGTTCTGTCGGCGGATTTGACTTTAGGGTTCAAGATTATACGGCTTCTGACATCCTTCAGTTCCAAGCCTATGTGAACGAGATGCTGATTGCTGCAAACCAAGATCCGCGTATCGGTGCTGCCTACACAACCTTTAACGCCGCATATCCGATGTTCTATGTTGACTTCAACAGAGAGAAGGCCAACGCTCTCGGGGTTGATATGGCTGCAATTTTTACAACTATGCAGACTTACCTCGGCTCTTTTTATATTAATGATTTTACCAGGTACGGAAAGGTGTACAGGGTCTTCGCTCAAGCCAAAAAAGAGTTCCGTTCCGACCGCTCGGACATCTCAAAGCTCTTTGTAAAAAACAACAAAGGTGAGATGGTCCCCTTAAGTGCCGTCCTTACCATCAAGAACATCAACGGTCCACAAAACCTTACCCATTATAATCTATACCGCTCTATACAAGTCAATGGCTTTGCCGCACCGGGGTACAGCTCAGGTGAGGCCATGCAGGCCATGGAAGAGATTCAAAAACGTGTCATGCCGAAAGAGTACGGCTTTGAATGGTCTGGTATGTCTCTGCAGGAGAAGATATCTGGAAACGCCACAGTCATGACATTCACCTTTGTCCTCATCGTTGTCTTTATGGTGCTTGCTGCTCAATATGAATCATGGATACTTCCTCTGATGATTATGCTTCCTGTACCGCTTGTAATGCTCGGTGCTCTGATAGGGCTTCAAATAAGCGGACTTCCTATGAATGTCTTTGCACAGATCGGACTCGTCCTTCTTGTCGCCATGTCATCGAAGAATGCGATACTTATCATCGAGTTTGCCAAAGAGCTTCGTGAATCCGGAGAAAGTATCACAGATGCTGCGATCAAGGCATCAGTATCACGTTTCAGACCGATCCTGATGACAATTTTCTCTTTTATCTTTGGTATTTTTCCCCTTGCGTTTGCAACAGGTGCGGGAGCTATGACACAAAAGACCATTGGTGTCGCCCTGCTCTGGGGTATGACGATGGCGACAATCGTTGCACTTTTTATCGTTCCTGTTGTCTATGTCTTGCTCGAAGCGATGCGTGAACTTGTCGTTGATGTTGAAGAAGAAGTCAAAATGAGAGAGAGCCTGTAAAATGAAAACAATAATACCGATGATGTTCTTACTCTTAAACGTTTCCCTGTCGGCAGAAGTACTGTATCTCGACGATTTGATCAAAGCCGCGATTTTAAACAGCCCTGACATCAAGATCTCCAAGACCGACTATGAGTCCTCACTCCAGAGAAACAGACAGGCAGATGCCGGGTACCTGCCGCAAATCGATCTAAATGCCATGGGTGGTAAACAAGGTGTTGACTACGCAGACCAAAAGATCGGTTTGCCAGGCAGTGAAGTGATGCCGGGACGCTCTGAGACCAATCTGCTTGCAGCACAGGTCAGTGCAAAACAGTTGATTTATGACTTTGGAAAAACAACCGGCAATATGCAGTCTTTTGAAGATCAATCCTATGCTTATAAAGCATCAATGCATCAAAAGATATCGGATAAGATACTCGCCGTTAAAAAGGCATACTATTCGCTTTTGTATCACCATGCACTATATGAGGTCAATGATGAGAACATCAAGTTAAACGAACAACAGTTATACCGAAGCAAACGCTATTATGATGCAGGCATCCGCACCAAAGTCGATATTACAGATGCGCAAGTCAACCTTATTGACGCACAGCTTTCCCTGCAGGAGACAAAACACAATATAGACCTCTCTATGATCGACCTGAAAAAGGAAATAGGGATTGAGAACAATCAGGAAAAGGTTGATATATACATACAAAAGCCTGCATCTGACAATATCTATGAGAGCCTCCCAAGACTTGCCTTTATGCTCCCGCACTACAAGAGCGAGGCCAATATGCAGCGACCTGAGCTTGAACAATATCTTCAAAGGTTAAAATCTGTCCAGTCTCAGCAGCAACAGATTGAGGGTGATTATTATCCGGCACTTTATGCCAAGGGTGATTATCTTTTACAGAATGTGGATGATGATGCTTTTGCACCTGAAAAACAGTGGAAAGCGGTTCTCGCATTAGAATGGAACCTCTACTCTGGTCATAAGACGGATGCACAAAATGAGGAGATACGTCTTATGATCATGAGGGCTAAAGCCGAGCTTGAAAATGCGCGTTTACGTATCCAGAAGGAAGTTGATGATGCTTACATACAGGTCAATAGGCAACTCGACAACACCAAGCTCTCGCAAAGCCTGAGTCTTGCGGCAAAAGAGAAGTTTGACCAGGTCAGCAAACGTTATGAACACGGCCTCTCAGATTACATAGAACTGCAACAAGCGCGTCAAAGCTACATCGATGCACGTGCGCGTCTTACACAAAGTTATTATGAATACCATAGTGCTATCGCCCAACTTGAACATGCCATCGGCAAATAGCCTATCTTCCCTGCAGTGTCTTTAGCGCACCTTTGTAAATAGGTTCGTCTATAAAACCGTATTTTTCATCTGAAAATCCGGTGACCCCTTCTTCTCGCATCTTTTCAAACAACTCGATGATGTAGCGTGCACGTTCCACCTCTTCATCATTAAGCTCAAACGCTTGCATGACCTCCTCCGCCTGAGCCGGTGAGACACACCCTTTGGCATTAAAACCCATCATGTTCTCGAGTTTCAGCCATCGTTGAAATGTCGCCATATCCTGATAGTCCTGATAGACGAATGAGACCGGATGAACACCAATACTCTTCGCCGATATCAAAAAATGTGAAAGCAGGTAATGGATCGTCGGGTTCTCCGGCTGCAACATACTCTGATTCATCCCAAGATCGGCCAGAAGATCCAATATTCCCAGATAAACCGCTTTTACACGTCCTTTATGCTGTAAACTGCGCAGGTCATTAAAGGCCTCTTTTGTCTCAATACTTAGATGCAGTTCAATACTCTCATCCAAAACATCGAGTGCTTTTTTGACATCAGAGAGTGAACGCACTTTGGGGATGCGTATGGCATCTGGTTTATAGGGGTTTAAAAAAGCGATCTCTTCCAGACCGCCTTCATCGATAGCATTGACACGGACAACTAGTTTTTTAGGACTTTGAGATATCTTTGAGAGGAAATAGGCTGTAAGTCGCAGTGCCAGAGGCTTTTGCTTAGGTGACACCCCATCTTCGAGGTTAAGCATGATACAATCACTTTTGAGTGTGTCAATCTTGAGCAGGTGTTTCAGGTTATGTGCAGAGAGCATCAGGGCTGATTTAAAACCCTGGGTTCTGTTTTGAATACGGCTGTTGGGCTTTAAAAAACCGTCGAAAGCCTTAATATCATTCTCTTGGACAATCTTCTGCAACAACTCAAGTTGAGGTACAAACATCTATTTATCTCCATGTAGATAGCCGTATAGGGCCTTTATCTCTTGTGTGGTCAGAAAGTATTTTGGCATGACACCCCGTCTTTCTTGCAAAGCTGCTTTGAATGCTTCATATCCGAGAGAGTTTATCTCTTCGGTTTTGATCGCCTTGCTTTCACCCTTGTCTATATACCGTGCAATAACCATTCCTTCACCATGTTTTCCATGGCATTTGTTGCACCCTATTCCACGCGGGTTTTTATAGAGATGTTGCGCATACTCCTGCTCGGTAATGAATGAATCTTTTTCTCTGGCAAAAATCGCTACTGTTAAGAGTAAAAATAAAAAGCAAACCCGCATTCAAAGCGCCCTTTTAGTGTAATACGGTATCATATCGAAAATATTCTAAAGAGGTTTTGATGCAAATTCTTGATGGTAAAGCACTTTCATCGAAAATTAAAGAAGAGGTTGCGGCTGAAGTCATGCAACTCAAGCAGGATACAGGACGTGTACCAGGGCTTGCTGTCATATTGGTCGGTAATGATCCGGCAAGTCATGCTTACGTCTCCATGAAAAAGAAATCATGTGATGCAGTCGGTTTCTATTCCGTCACACACGAAATGCCGGCTGATATCTCCCAAGAAGCCATTGAGAAGACGATCGAGATGATGAACGAAAACCCGAATATTGACGGTATACTCATCCAATTACCTCTCCCGCCTCAGATTGACACAACAAAACTTCTAGAACTCGTCGCACCGCATAAAGACGTAGACGGTTTTCATCCATTCAATGTCGGACGATTGACAACCGGACTTGACGGTTTCGTCCCGTGTACTCCGCTTGGTGTGATGAAGCTTTTAGAAGAGTATAACATCGACGTACAAGGGATGAATGCCTGTGTTGTCGGCGCTTCCAATATCGTTGGCAAACCAATGGCCAGCCTTCTCTTAAATGCCAACGCGACTGTCGATATCTGCCATATCTACACAAAAGACCTTAAAGCCCACACTTTACAAGCGGACATCCTTCTTGTCGGTGTTGGTGTCATTAACCTTATTACCGAAGATATGGTCAAAGAGGGTGCGATCATTATCGATATTGGGATCAATCGTACTGAAGACGGCCGCTTGGTCGGTGATGTCGATTACGAAAATGCAAGTAAAAAAGCTTCGTATATCACTCCAGTGCCGGGAGGCGTCGGGCCAATGACTATTGCCATGCTTCTTCGTAATACACTTGAGTCAGCCAAAAAACGTCACATCGACTAAACTAAAGAAACATTTTTATAAGAAAGAGAACAGATGAAAGAAAAAGCCAAAGACTTTGCCTACAAGGCATATAAGTTTTCTAACTCCTGGACAGGAACGATCATCATCGTTCTACTTGTCATATTCTTTATTGCGCAGGCTTTCAGGATCCCAAGTGGTTCGATGAAGCACTCTTTGTTAGTCGGTGACCACCTTTTTGCAAAGAAGTTTGCTTATGGCATCTCTACGCCGCATCTGCCGTTTTTGGAAATTCCGCTTATTCCCGGAACCGATGGACATATTATTGATGGTGACACACCTGAGCGAGGTGATATTGTCATTTTCAGATACCCACAAAACCAGAGCCTACACTTTGTTAAACGATGTGTCGGACTACCCGGCGATATACTCTTCGTCCATGAGAAGAACCTCTATCTGCATCCTGTTGAAGGTGATGAGTATATTAAGAACAACTACCCTAAAGAGCAGATAATTGAAGCTTTCGACCAGCTGTTTATCAAAAACCCTTATGCATCCAAGCACCCGGGCATCCATCACGATCCCGCTGTTGTCAATGATGGCAGCAAACATATGCCGATCTTCTTTACGCCACCGGTCAAGGTGCCAGAAAATGAATACTTTATGATGGGTGACAACAGGGATCACTCCAATGACAGCCGTTTTTGGGGAACTGTTCCTTACGGTCTGATCGAAGGAACACCTTGGTTTGTCTACTTCAGTATTAATGACAGATATGAGATCCGCTGGGATAGAATGGGTAAAACACCGACCGATCTTGAAGGTATGGCGTATATCAAACGTGCTGAAGACGAAGAGATCAAGAAAGAAGAAGGTATTTTTTAATTGGATAGTGTCGATATCATAAAAATCGCTGCAGCAGTCGCTGCCTTAATCATAGCTGTTGTAGGGCATGAGATCATGCACGGATGGGTTGCTTATAAATATGGTGACCATACTGCAAAAGATATGGGACGCTTAAGTCTGAATCCGATAGTACATATCGATCTCTTCGGTACGATCCTCGTGCCGGCTATGATGTATTTTATACCGATGCTTTTTGGTGCCAGTTCAGGCCTGCTTTTTGGATGGGCAAAACCCGTACCGATCAATACACGCACTGTTATTCACAACGGAGGTTATAATGCTGCGATGCAGGTCTCCCTTGCCGGCATTGCTTACAACCTTGTCATGGCAGTCATTGCTTCGATTGCCTTTACAGGAATGATGCCTCATGATTTGGGGATCCGTGATCTTATCAACAATGCCGATCAGTTTGCCCTGCTCTATTTTATCTGGATGCTGTTGATCATCAATGTTGTTCTGGCCGTTTTCAACCTCTTGCCAGTCCCGCAGTTTGACGGCGCACATTTCCTCACTTACCTGAGCCTGAAGCTTGGATTGAGAAAAATTGCTGAGTTCTTTGTGAGAATGGAGCCTTACGGTATGATCATCGTCATCATCATACTTGTTGTCGATCCGATTCGAAATATTGCGCTTGCACTGCCTGTTCAATATTTATTAAAATTATTACTAAGCTAGGAGAAAACCATGAAATATTATGTTGCAACTGACCATGCAGGGATTGATCTGAAAAACCATACCTGTGCATACCTGAAAGAGAAGGGATACGAAGTCATTGACCTTGGTCCTAACACGAAAGATCGCGTAGACTATCCTGATTATGCCGTTAAACTATGCGAATCTGTCTTAAAAGATGAAGGCAGCATGGGCGTATTGATCTGCGGATCCGGTATCGGAATGAGCATGGCAGCCAATCGTCACCACGGTATCCGCGCTGCATTGTGTCATGATGCCTACACTGCGCGCATGGGACGTCAACACAATAATGGGAATGTATTGTGCTTTGGTGAACGTATTGTAGGTGTCGGAGTTGCCGAATCAATCATCGACGCCTGGTGCGAAGGTGAGTTTGAAGGCGGTCGACATGCCGGACGTGTTGAAAAGATCGAAGCTATCAAGGGCTAACGCACTCTAAATAAGAAATAAGGATATCCATGTTTTTTGAATGGTCATTACTAAGTTTTGTCACCTTGGCAGCCGTTTTTTTGTTTGTCAAGATGTTCTATTTTAAAAACATCACACACAAAGAGCAAAAAAGCAATGACCTCATGAAGCTTACGCTCAAAGAGGCAGAGATATTAATCCGTAAATATCAGATCCAATTGCAGCGATCTTTGGGAAATGTGGACATCCTTACCGATGAACTCAGCAAACTAAGAAATGAACTGAAAGTCTTAAAACAGAGAAATTCACAACATCGCGTAGAAACAGACAGGCTGAAATCCAAGATCAAAGACCTTGAAAGCCGTATAGACGCGTTGCTATAATATATCACAAGAGGAACCTATGCTAAAAGAAGAAGATAAAAAAATTATTGTAAGTGCAATCAGAGAGATACCTGACTTTCCTCAACCGGGGATTATATTCAAGGATATATCGACCATCCTAAATGACGCACAGGCCTTTGGTCTTTTGATGGATCACCTAAAAGAGCGCTATAAGGGAATGGATCTTGATTTTGTGGCAGGTATAGATGCCCGAGGCTTTATCTTTGGCGCTGCACTGGCAAGAGATCTTGGCGTAGGATTTGTCCCGATCCGCAAGAAAGGGAAACTGCCATACACTACGATCTCAGAGAAATACGCTTTGGAATATGGTTTTGATGAAGTAGAGATTCACATTGATGCATTCAGAAATAAAGAAAATGCACGTGTCCTGCTGATCGATGACCTGATTGCAACCGGGGGAACTGCTTTTGCTGCAGCTAATCTCATCGAAAAGTCCGGCGGTAAATGTGTAGAGTCATGCTTTATCATGAGCTTGAACTTTCTTGGTGGAACACAACGACTTGAAGCTGTTGCACCTGTTTATAGTGTTTTAGGAGAAGATTGATGTATATTCCATCGAAGAGCAAATATGATCCCGATGAGAACGGGCATTTTGGGTTTTTCAGTGATGACACGATAGCCTTTGGCGGTCGATATGTCCCTGAAACACTTATGCCGGCACTTCTTGAACTTAAGGAGATCTATGCTGAGCTTCGCCACGACGAAGCGTTTTGGAAAGAGGTGCACTACTATCTAAAAGATTATGTAGGACGTCCTTCCCCTCTGTATTTCGCACAGAATATCTCTGATGAGCTGGGAGCAAAAGTCTATTTTAAACGTGAAGACCTGAACCATACCGGTGCACACAAGGTCAACAATGTTATCGCACAGGGCTTGATGGCGAAAAAGCTGGGTAAGAAAAAAGTCATTGCAGAGACGGGGGCCGGCCAGCATGGTGTCGCCACAGCAACGATCTCAGCTTTGCTTGGCCTTGAATGCGAGATTTTTATGGGTGCAAAAGATGTCGAGCGACAGGAACTCAATGTCTTCAGAATGAGACTTTTAGGAGCCAAGGTCCACTCTGTAAAAAGTGGAAGCTGCACACTGAAAGATGCGATGAATGATGCGATTCGCCACTGGGTGACCAATGCACGTGATACCTTTTATATCATCGGTACCGTTGCCGGTCCACACCCCTACCCTATGATGGTACGCGACTTTCAAGCCATCATAGGCTATGAAGCGCGTCAGCAGATACTTGAGCTAGAAGGCAAATTGCCGGACAAGGTCATTGCATGTATCGGGGGCGGTTCAAACGCTATCGGAGCTTTTCAGCATTTCCTTGAAGACGAAGAGGTCGAATGTATCGGCATTGAAGCAGGAGGACTCGGTACGGATACGGACAAACATGGTGCTTCCCTTGCAAAAGGACGCCCGGGCATACTTCATGGCCAGATGTCCTATCTGCTTCAGGACGATGATGGACAGGTGCTTGAAGCGCACTCTATCTCTGCCGGTCTTGACTACCCGGGTATCGGGCCTGAGCACTCTTTTCATAAAGACAACCAAAGTATCAGCTATGATTCGATAACCGACAAAGAGGCTCTGGATGCCTTTGTATGGCTGTCACGAAAAGAAGGTATCATCCCGGCATTCGAGTCTTCCCATGCCGTTGCCTATCTTAAAAAGATAAAAGACATCAAAGGACAGACGATCATTATCAACCTATCCGGTCGCGGTGACAAAGATATGATCCAGGCAAAAGACCTATTAAACTTTGACGACGAGGAAAACTAAGATTATGAACATTTCGATCAAAAATGCGCACCTGTACGACATTGACGCCGAGATCACGGTCACCTTTGCACTCGATACTGATGACCTGCTGCATGAAGGAATATTGAAAGAGCTCGGTTTTAAAGCATCACAGGACGAGACATGTTATATATCAGAGTTCAAAACACTCTATGTCGGTGTTGAAGATAATGAACATGACCTTTTTCGTTCAGCTGCAGCGACAGCCATCAAAACCTTGGCTAAATTCAACTACACCAGCTTAAAGGTCGCCCAATACGATATTGACAATGCGGAGGGCATCTTTTCAGCGCTGATCGACGGGTTTATTCTCGGCGGTTACAAATTTGACAACTACAAAAGCGAAAAGAGCGAGACAAAGCTGGATACGCTGATCTTCTCTTCACGAACGCTTGAAGACGAGAAAAGTGATGAGAGCAAGCTCAATAAGATCTTAAACAACACGCAGATCACTGCACTCTCGACTAACTTTGTACGTGACCTTGTCAATACGACACCTGAAGACCTCTATCCCGAAAGGCTTGCGGAAATATCAAAACAGCTTGCAAATGCCAATAATTTCTCCTGTGAAGTCCTTGGTGAGAAAGAACTTGCAGATGAGAACATGAACGCGATGCTGAATGTCGGCCGTGCTTCACGTCATGACTCTAAACTGATACATCTAAGCTATAAGCCAAACAATCCTGTTGCTACTGTATGTCTTGTCGGGAAAGGCTTGACATATGACAGTGGTGGCTTAAGCCTCAAACCTGCGGCTTCTATGGTAAGCATGAAGCTTGACAAAAGTGGAGCCTGTACTGTCCTGGGTATCCTCAAAGCTGTCAGTGAGCTTGGACTCAATGTAGAAGTCCATGGTATTATCGGTGCTGTTGAGAACATGATCGGCGGAGATGCCTACAAGCCCGATGATGTCCTGACAGCAAAAAACGGTACGACGATTGAAGTAAGAAATACGGATGCAGAGGGACGCCTGGTCTTGGCTGATTGTCTCTGTTATGCCCAGGAAAAAATAAAGGCGGATTATATCTTTGACTATGCAACGCTTACCGGAGCCTGTGTCGTCGCTTTAGGTAATTACACTACAGGTATCATGGGCCATTCGACAAAGATCAAACGTTCGCTTGCCCATGCCTCAGCTAATACCGGTGAGCTTATCGGTACACTCCCTTTCAACCGACATCTTAAAAAACAGCTAAAGAGTGAAGTTGCAGATATCTCTAATATCTCGAACAAACCTTATGGCGGTGCAATCACAGCCGGTCTGTTTCTTGACAAGTTCATCGAAGATGAGAACAAAGAGAAATGGATACACTTTGATATCGCCGGACCAGCATACGTCGAATCCAGCTGGGGATACAATCCGTATGGTGGAAGCGGTGTGGGTGTTCGCCTAAGTGTTGATTGGATCTCAAAACTTACATGAGAAAGCGCTACCCGATAATCGGTAGTCTGCTTTTGCTGTCTCTTCTGCTTTATACCTTTTCGCATGCTCTGCTAAAAAACTATGCTTATATGTTCCGTATTGACAATGCGACTAAAGGCGCGGACTGTGTTTTGGTTTTAAGCGGAAATGTTGAGACCAGACCTGAACAGGCGGCCATGTTGATTAAAAACGGGTACGCCACACAGCTCTATCATACTGATGAAAAGATTTGGCGGCACAAGCACACAGATATCTTTGGAAAAGATTTCAACAAATCGCAAGCTGTTTTGGCGACATATAATCTTAGTGCTGATATAATTCCAAGCACAAAAGGAGGTGCGACAAGCACCTTCGATGAGGCATATGATTTCGTCGTGTTTTTAAAATCACATCCGATGAAACATGTCATATTGGTGACCGATGCTTTCCATACAGCAAGAGCGTATTACGCATTCAGAAAATTTTGGACACACACGGTCATAAAGGGCTCAAAATAGAGATGTCAGCTGCACCCAATGACATCTATAGCGAAGAGAACTGGTATAAGACAGAAAGAGGGATCAGCGCATATATGCTTGAACCGATAAAATTTCTGTTTTACATCTTCAATTCAACAAACTCAACACTCGTTAAAGAGGGATAAAGGACAACAATGGGACTAAGTATCGGCCTGGTAGGCTTGCCAAATGTAGGAAAATCTACAACATTCAACGCACTGACAAAAGCACAAAATGCAGAAGCAGCAAACTATCCTTTTTGTACGATAGAGCCCAATAAAGCCATCGTGCCTGTTCCCGACGCTCGTCTTGATGAACTTGCAAAGATCGTCAACCCGGAACGTATTCAGCATTCTACTTTGGACTTTGTCGACATTGCGGGTCTGGTAAAAGGTGCAAGCCAGGGCGAAGGTCTTGGAAACAAGTTTCTCTCCAATATCCGTGAGACTGAGGTTATCTTGCAAATAGTACGCTGTTTT
>JBFFSC010000013.1:0-22692 GCA_041572615.1 Sulfurimonadaceae bacterium | reverse complement strand
CGGGACACTTGTCCGGTAGAAAGAAGATTCCATAAATAGACTCTTCCGGTCAGAGAACCGGCAATGAGATAATGGGAATGCGGGTCAAAGTAGAGTGTCTCAATTCGGTTTTTTAAGGTGGGGAAAGAGTGGTGAAGTTTACGCGACGGGATGTCGATCAGGCGGACGACAGACTGGTCAACTTCACTGTAGGCAAGGTACTTACCATCTGCACTGAATGCTACACTCTTCTTTCCTGTGCGGACATTGGCGCTATTGAAGATGAACTCCTCATCAGGGCATATACTTTTAATATCTAAAATAGAAAAGGAGTTGTCTTGAGTGACCACGGCAAGCTTGTCGTCCTTGATGAGCTTGAGGTAGACGATAGGGCTGCTAAGATCTGCTTTTCTGGAAATTTTCATAATACTATATTAGCATAAAAGCACCATCCATATTCTACTTTTATGATTCAGGTACACCTTTTGCTTTAAAAAGTGTATGTATATTCAAAACAGCAGTTCGTTTTTATACTCAGCACAAGATAACAATGATATGCATGCAGAGAACAAGTCGGTTGAGGTTCAACCTTCATCAGCGCCTTCTTTGCAACATTTCAGCGAAAAAGCAATCCTTGTCTTTGAAAAACTGACTTATGACTTTGCACCGGAGCACAAAGAGATGGCAAGAGAGTCCTTGGCGAGTATCGGCAAGGCAGCTGCTTTTGCTTCTGTGAATGGTTTCAACACACAAAACGAACGCAATGTAGTAAGCCAATATTTTGGCAACTTCAGCGGTGTATTGAGTGATGAAGCGATACAGAAAATGATCCGTACCAAACTTGATAATCCGAACTTTGAAAACAGGGAGTTTTTGGAAAGCTTTGCCCAAGAGCTTGGAGAGCCCCTGAAGGGTATCAACATCAAGGTCTAAAGACACGGAGTGTACGGAGCGTGTGTGTATAGCTTGCTTCCAAAAGTTCGTGGGGACCATTTTCTTGTATGACCTCTTCATAGGCGGCATGGATGCTGTTATGAACCACTTCAAACATCTCTCTATCGAGGCCTTTTTTCTCTAAAGCAAAGGCAATAATCCGATGCCCTGTCTGCAGATAGCCAAAAAAAGCGTTATCCTTAAGAAGGCTTTCTCTCTCTCTTGTATCAAGCAGGTCAAGGGGAGCACCCTCATAGCCAATTTTACTCAGTTGGCTTCTCACCGTCTTGTCGAGAGAAGGTGTTTTGTTCTGAAGTATTGCCTGCAGTTGGAAGTTTATAAAAGCCCAGGTCCGAATCTCGCTGGAAAAATCATTACTTATATTAGGTGACATCTTTCCTCCTTCCTAATCGGCATTGTTCAATAAAAAGATGTTGAAATTGTGCGAAAGATCAAAACATAAATGAAAAACCTTATTTAAAAAAATAATGAGGGCGTCAGAGAGAAGGGCTTATAATAGGTTGAGATGCACAAGAGGTACATATAAAAGGATTGAAGATGAGCAGATTGAGTATATGGTCAAAGTCCGACCAGCAGGTCGTACCGCTTTTTGACGGAAAGTTCACAGAAAACAAGCCTATACCTTTCCCTGATGAAAATGGTTCACAGGCCTATTCCAACCTTTTTTACTGGGCACATCTTGAAGCACATGAAACGGGAGAGTTCCCCCTGCACCCGCATAAAGGGTTTGAAATCATGACCTTTGTTCTTAAAGGTTCTTTAGAACATTATGACACGGCCAGCAGGGTATGGACTCCTTTGTCGGAAGGCGGCGTTCAGGTCATTTGTGCAGGTTCGGGAGTAGAGCATGCCGAACGCATTATCAAAGGGACAGAGCTCTTTCAAATCTGGTTCGATCCGGACTTTTCAAAGAGTTTGAAGAAGTCGGCAGCATATATGGATTATGCAAAAGAACACTTTGAACCGAAGATGGACAATCAGATAGTGATGACACACTATCTTGGTCAAGGTGCTCCGGTAGAACATATCACAGAGGGGGTAGATATTAAAAAGATGCGTTTTGGTACGGGTGAATTTGATTTGGAAGTAGACCCCATGTCAGTGTACTCGATCTATCTGCTTGAGGGAGAGGTCAAACTCGGTAGAGATAAGATATCCAAAGACAGTTTTGTCTATTTTGACAATAGGGACTCGTTACATATCGTCGTGGAAGAGCATGCAGAACTGTTCATCATCCAAAGCCCATTGCATATCACTTATCAGCGTTTCATCGACAGGTATTAAACAGTTTAAAAGAACGGCTGATCTGAAGGGAACAGTATGCCCGTTGTCCAGTAGATCGGATGTGGGGAGTAGGGTGATTTTAAATGTTATAATACATGACTTAATTGTAAAGTTATAAATTTAATAAACTATACTCTATTCTCAAGGTCACGAATGTCTTTCATGGTGGAAAATGATACCAGTATTTCTGATGGAATAAATAAATTTACCCGTAAATATCTGCTCAATACCCTTGCAGAGGATTTTTATGCCTCTGACTTTTCCCAAAAACATTTTGATGCGCTTTTGAACGAGCTTTTCTCCATGTTTGGGGAAGAGAAGACACTCGCAAGAACCAAGACCATTGCCACATGTATCGTCAACCATTTCAAATATTACGCGCAGGAGTGCGAAGTAGTGATAACCGATAGAAAGATAAAGGTGCTCAATACCTTTCAGGAGGGAGTGAGTACTGCTGAGATGGATAGGGCCTACATCGGGTTGAATGTTTCGCTGCAAAAGCTTGTGGGTGATAAGAAGGAGTATGCTCTTCAAGAGCACCTGCTCTGTTTTCCCCAAGATATTTTGCAGTCACTGTTTCAAAAGTTTTTGGACACGCCGCTGGAAGAGGATTATAAGAACCTTCGAAATACTATTCGTCCGGCCGTTCAGAAGAGCTTTGAGCTCAGTAGCAGAGACATTGTCCTTTTTCTCCGTCAAAAGCTTTATGTACGATATTTTGTTGATATGCGCAAGGTTTCAGAGGACGAGAACAGGCGTTTTTTAGGTGTCTCTCCCGAACTTTTGGAAGGGCTTTATAAAGAGCATTTCCCGGAGAACTTTTCTGATGTACTGCTTGATATGGCACCGGATGTGATTTATGATGCCCTTGATTTCGGAAGGATTGACAATTTGATGTTCAAGGCAAAATACATTGAAGTGTTCAGGGCCTTGGTCGATGTGGCTATGTCGGAATATACCACTTCTCTGGACAAAGAGCATGTGCTCGCGCTCAATGGTTATGTACTCCGGTTGCATTTTGACAGTCTTTTGTATCTGTGTGCCGAGATATTAATCGATATGGTGATGAAAAGAGATCGGAAGGCAGATGAGTTTTTACGCTTTTACAATGGGGAGACCGTTGTCGGCAGTAACGGGAAAAAGATCAAGAAGCCTTTTGTTATTGATGCCAAACAAAATATCTGGAACTACAGCTCGATTTTTTCAGTGATGACACAGTGCTCGCAGTTTGAACATCTTCATAAACAAGAGCTTTCATCCCTCAAAGAAGCAGAAAAATACCTGCAAGAGGCCGAGCAGGCATTGGCTGTGAGCAAGGCCAATGAAAAAGCATGTTCGGAACAATTCAAACTGTTAAAAGATCAACTGCACGCGTGTACGACACAAAAAAACAAACTTCTAAATATCCTTAAGCCTAATAAAGAAGAGGCATCGGAGCTTAGAAGAAAGCGGCAGGAGGAGAAGACCCTTCTTGAAAAACATGATAAGGTTTTCAGTACTAAAGGTGAGCTGACATTGAAGCGTGAGAATGCACAAATCACCCACAGAAACCGTCTTAAACAGCTAGAAGCAGCCAAACGCTCACTAGAGTCATTGGAAAAAAAAGGTGAAGAGTTGTATCAGCAACAAGACAATATTTTTGCAGCATTGGCGAAGGCACTCATCTTCCGTTAGTATCCCCCTAAATAGAAATCCTATTATTTATTTAAGTTATATTTAGCCATAATGATTAGATATGAACAAATTTAAACAAAGAAGTTGGGATGAGTCGTGTACTGATTATTGAAGACAGCAAGATGCTTTGTACGATTATGCAAGATCTCTTAAGCCGGTTCACGGATTTTGACTTTGAGATCGCAAATACCTATGCTATGGCGGAACAGTATCTGCAGGAGCACAGATATGATTACGGCATCGCAGACCTCCACCTTCCTGATGCCGAAAGCGGACAGGCTGTTACACTGATGAACAGGTATGATATCGCTCCCATCATCTTTACTTCCGACTTCAGTGAAGCACTACGAGACACCTTTGAAGACTCTCCCATTGTCGACTATATATTAAAAGAAAGATATGAGAACATTGTCACTGTTATCGAGAAACTTCTGCAGTTAGAGGCTAACCGAAGGAAGAAGGTACTGATTGTAGACGATTCACTGACCTATCGTTACTACCTTAAAAACAATCTCAGTCTGCATCAGTTTGATGTCCTTGAAGCAGAAAATGGCAGCAAGGCCCTGGAGGTCATCAAAAAGAATCCGGAGATAGAGTTGATGATCACCGATTATCATATGCCTATCATGGATGGGCTTGAGCTCACGAGAAAGGTACGAAAAAAATACAGTAAAAAAGATATGGCGATTATTACGCTGACAGGAGAGACAAAGTCCTATATCACGAGTAAGTTCTTAAAAGAGGGCGCAAACGATTATATTACCAAACCATTTTCGCGTGATGAGTTCTATGCCAGAATCTATCAAAACATTGAGTCTCTCGAGATGTTTAATCAGGTCAAAGAGATATTTGAATATGACATCATCAACATACTCTGTGAAGTGACAGAGTATAAATGTGCTGAGACAGGATCACATATCAAAAGGATACAGGAGTACACCTCATTGCTGGCAAAGCTCAATGGAACCTATGAAAAAGAAGCTGATGTCATCGGAAAGATGGCCGCCCTGCATGATATCGGAAAGATAGCGATACCGGATTCTATTCTGGGAAAACCAGGGAAACTGACTACAGAAGAGTTCGATATCATGAAGAACCACGCTATGCATGGCAAGAATATTTTGAAAGAGGCGTTTAAATCAGACCCTAAGATAGGCAGTATTGCAGTCGATATCGCTTATTATCATCATGAACGATATGATGGAAAGGGCTATCCCGAAGGTTTGAATGCAGATGAAATACCTATGAATGCAAGGATTGTTTCTCTTGTGGATTGCTTCGATGCTCTGGCCAATAAGCGTGTTTATAAGGAAGCATGGGACATCAAGGATGTCTTGAACTATATTAAGGATGAATCAGGGAAAGCATATGACCCGAATCTGGTAAGTCTCTTTTTGAAGCATATTGACGAGTTTTTAGCGATTTTGTACAAATATGATGTTGAGAAGACAGCATAAGGTGAAGCTTGATGTTCTGAAAGGGGCCGAGGTTTTGACCTCTTTGCCGGTTTGATTACATCAAGCCACGCATCATGAGATGTTGATACATAGGTTTTAGCATATAGACATCGAATGCCCACCATACAGAGCGTGGGACAGAGACATCTTTCCAGAATGGTACAGAAGGCATCGGTCCATCGTATCCAAACTCCGCCATGATAATTTTTCCGTACTCTGTTTTCAACGGACATACCGTGTAGCCGTCAAATTTCTCTTTAAGCTCTTTTCCTTCCATCTGGGCGATGAGATTGGCCGTTAGTATAGGTGCGTGATGACGTGCCGATCCTCCTGTTTTCCCCATAGGAATACCGCAGATATCACCGATGCCAAAGACATTTTTATAGCGGCGGTGTTGGAGGGTCTCTTTATCGACTTCCAGCCAGCCTCTAGCCGTACCTTTTTGCCAGCCAAGAGCAGAGTTTTTGATCACGTCTACCGGTCCCATAGGCGGAACGATATGGATGAAGTCATATTCCATCTCTACCAGTTCGTATTTGTCTTCTGTCTCATACATCTCCAGGTCTTCATCATACTCTCCCTGTTCCTGCCAGAAGTGATCGAAGGTCGCTATCTTGTTCTTGACGTCTATTTTTTTCAGGTTATGGGTGAATTTTGTACTCATGCCTTCATAGCCTTTCTGTACCCGGTGCAGTTCCTCATCTACATTCTTGAGGCTGAAGAGGGAAGCATTGTTGGTGGTAAAGATAAACTCGGCACTGAGCCCATCTTTTTTCAGATAATCTGCACTGAGATAGAGGATCTTCTGTGGAGCACCGCCACATTTGATCGGCGTGTTAGGCTGTGTGTATATCGCACGAGGTTTTTTGCCCTCTTTTGCAGCTTGCTTGAGGTCATTAAACCACTGCCAGGTTTTTTCACCCCCTTCATGCGTTCCTTTCTCAAGGTCATTCAGGTAGACAGATGAAATTCCGTTGGTACCGATATCAGCTTCTGTCAGACCTTCGATGTGGTCATAATGATATTGTAGACCTGTCGCAACGACGAGGTAGTCATAACTGAGTTCATCACCACTGCGCAAAGTGATCTTATTATTGTCGGCATCAATGCTTTTTGCCTCGTCCTTGATCCATTTTACATCATCGGGGATAAACTCTTTATTGCTCATCTCAATCTCATCAGGCTCGTAGACGCCTGAAGCGATAAACACCTGCCCTGGCTGATACAGATGAACCTCATTTGGAGCGATAATCGTGATATCTGGATTGTTCAAAGATGAACGGAGGTGTGCCATGGCCATAATACCACCCGCACCACCGCCAAGAATGACGATCCTGCCTTTGGCGTCGGATGCTTTTGCCTCTGTTGCAGTTGAACCGGAAAGAAGAGCTGCAGCGATAGGAGAAACCCCCATTAGTTTAAGGGCGTCACGTCGAGAAAGGCCGTCAGTGATTTCTGTTAAGGGTTCTAGTAAATCATTCTTGTTCATATCGTTCTCCTGTCAAAATGTTTAGTATCAATTATAGAAAATATAACACAATTCTATCGCAAAATAATCACGAGGCTAAGAAATAATCCGATCGAGCATGAATTGTATGGAGGTACGGCCATTAAAGACATTTTTGTTGAGGGTATATGAACAGGTGACCTCTTGTCCTGAATGAAGCTCTTCATCACAACGGAAATACATCAGATCATAGGTCTGCGTATCGCTTGGGTTCAACCGAAGCTCTATCTTCGCATGTTCTTTTTCTTTGCCTAAACGTTTTATGGAGACGATCTTGGCTTGCGAGGCTAAAAAACGTGGGCGCGGATTAGCTTCTCCAAAAGGCTCAAACTGCTCAAGCAGTTCAAGCAGTTCAAAGTCTATAGCAGAGCTCTCGATCTCTCCCAAGACCTCTTCTTGAGGAATGTAGTCTTCAGGCGGGATACATTGAGCACTTGTATTGATCGCGGTTTTAAAGTCTGCAATCCTTTCTTCTTGGAGGCCCAAGCCTGCGGCCATCTTGTGCCCACCAAACTTTTCAAGAAGACTCTCTTGCTCTTTTATAAGGTCATAGATACTGATCTCACCGATACTTCTGGCTGAGCCCTTGGCGATGCCATTTTCGATGGAGAGAACAATTGCAGGTTTGCCAAAGCGTTGTACCAAACGTGAAGCGACGATTCCGACTACTCCTTCATGCCAACCCTCATTCGCTACGACAATGACATTGTCCTCGGTAGTGACTTGTGCGATAGCGTGTTCAGTCGCTTCGGCTTCAGTTGCTTTACGGATCTGGTTAAGTTGGTTAAGCAGTTCATATTGACGATAAGCTGTGTGTTCGTTGTCTGCCGTCAAAAAGGCTAATGCGACTGAAGCATCTTCCATGCGACCGGCACTGTTGATGCGTGGAGCGATCTGAAAGGCAATGTCTTCAGCAGAAAGTCTTTCTTTGGCCAGCATATCCCGGATAATGACCATACAGGGACGACGTGAATGCGACATCTGTTCTAGGCCTTTGATGACAAGAGTACGGTTGATATCCTGAAGCGGCATGACATCAGCGACAATGGCTAATGACAGTAGATCTAGAAACTGGCCGAGATTGACAGAAGAACCTATCTCTTTTTTGATCAGTCCCATCAGCAGCCAGGCGACTTGTGCACCGCAAATCTCTTTGAAAGGATAGTGGCATGCATCAAGTTTTGGATCGATGATAGCAAAAGCATCGGGAAGTGTTGACGAAGGGGTATGATGATCCGTGATGATAAGATCTATACCGCGTTTTTTACACGCTAGAGCAGCTCCAAAGGCATTGATTCCGTTGTCAACGGTGATGACGAGATCGGCTTCAATACGGTCTATGATCTTTTCAGAAACGCCGTAACCATCAGCGAAACGGTTCGGAATGGTCGCTTCAATGGGATAGCCGATAGCTTTGAAGAACTCGATCATAAGGGCAGTCGAGGTCACCCCGTCAACGTCATAATCACCGACGATATATATTTTTTCATTGTTTTCAATCGCAGAGGCGATCCGTTTGGCAGATTTTATCCCATCATGCAAGAGTGAAGGATCAGGGATATCGGAAAGTTTTTTAAACCCGGTACTAAAGCGCTGAGAAAGAATCTCATGTAGGCGCGCTTTGGAAAGTTTAGGCATCAGCATCCATAGATGCCTTTACAAAGGCCAGGATAGACGGGTTTGGAGAAGTAAGCCGTGATGTAAACTCAGGGTGGAACTGAACACCTAAGAACCATGGGTGATCTTTTATCTCAACCGCTTCGATCAAGCCGTTGGACTCGCCTGTGACGATCATGCCGGCTTTTTCAAGCTCTTCTCTATAGGCAGGATTGGCCTCATAGCGGTGACGGTGACGCTCATAGATCACTTTTTCCCCGTAAGCTTCTCGAAGATGTGATTTTGCTTTGGTGTCACACGGATATTCACCTAAACGCAGGGTCCCTCCCATAGGAGATTGGTGGGTGCGGAGTTCTTTGATCCCGGACTGGTTGATGAAATTATCAATAAGATAGATCATCGGATTGGTAGTGTCCGGATCGAACTCTATTGAGTTGGCGTCTTTGAGGCCCAGTACGTTTCTCGCATACTCGACAAGGGTTAACTGCATACCCAGACAGATACCAAGATACGGTACTTTGTTCACACGGGCATATTCGATGGCAAGGATCTTTCCTTCGACACCGCGGTTTCCAAATCCACCTGCAACAAGGACACCGTCACAATCTGCGAGCAGTGCTTCCGCCCCTTTTGTCTCGATATCCTCAGAATCCACCCAGCATATCTCAACACGGGTATCAAGATGGGCACCACAATGAATAAGGGATTCGATCAAAGATTTGTAGGATTCTTTTAATTCAAGGTATTTGCCTACGAAACCAATCGTGACTTTGTTGCTTGGCTGGACAATCTTTTTGACCAGTGCATCCCACTCTTCCATATCGGGGATGAGTTCACCAAGTTCAAGCTCTTTGGCGATAGGTGCGAGCATGTTCTGTCGCATATAGCTGATTGGTACCGCATAGATTGTTGAAGCATCCAGTGCTTCGATGACACAGTCCTGACTGACATCACAAGAGATAGCCAGTTTCTTCTTGAAGCTTTTAGGTAGGGACTTTTCGCTTCGTGTGATGATCATTTGTGGTGTAATACCGATACGACGAAGTTCCTGTACAGAGTGTTGTGTCGGTTTCGATTTGTGCTCTCCGGCAGCCTTGATATATGGGATCAGCGTTACATGGACAAAGAAAGTTCCCGCGACTT
Organism: Sulfurimonadaceae bacterium; assembly: GCA_041572615.1. GTDB lineage: Bacteria > Campylobacterota > Campylobacteria > Campylobacterales > Sulfurimonadaceae. The sequence continues at coordinate 13,077 of JBFFSC010000013.1, read as the reverse complement.
CCTCATCATGCTTCATCGTACGGATAGCTTCCATGTATGGGAGCCCTTCAATATCACCTACGGTACCGCCGAGTTCGACGATAAGGATATCGTGCCCCTCTCCGGCTTCTTTGATACGGTCGACGATCTCACCGACGATGTGTGGTACGACTTGAATGGTCTGACCCAGGTAGCCACCTGCACGTTCACGCTCGATAACAGATGAATAGACCTGACCGGTCGTGAAGTTCGCACTTTTTAGGTAAGACGTGTCTAGAAAACGTTCATAGTTTCCTATATCGAGGTCTGTCTCTGCGCCGTCCTTAGTGACAAAGACCTCTCCATGTTCAAGCGGAGACATGGTACCCGGGTCAACATTGATGTAAGGGTCGACTTTGAGCATACCGACTTTCAGACCTGAACTTTTAAGCAAGGTTCCAAGACTCGCTGCTGTGATCCCTTTACCAAGACTACTTAAAACCCCACCTGTTACGAAAATATATTTTGTCATCAAGTTGCCCTTAGCGTAAATGTTTTATTATGCGAATTATAACTCAAAAAGCTTTACCTTCGGTAATGTTCTTATTATAAAAAGATAAATCACAGAATGAAAATTATTGGTTGAATGTTATCTTTTTGATGGAATATTAGGATATCATACACCAACTAGTATAAAATATGTTTTTAATTGAAAGACAGGAACTTTAATGGATACGGTTTTGCTTTATGTCGTTGTTGCTTTGAGCGTATCAACGGTGTTGAACATCATCTTGAAGCAGTTTGGCATTTCACAGATCATCGGTTATATCCTCACGGGTACGGCTCTGGCCTATGCATTTAATATTCAGCATGAAGACTCTCACGCCGTTGAACTTCTAGGTGAGTTTGGGATTGTCTTCTTGATGTTTACCATAGGTTTGGAGATCTCATTGGCCCGGCTGAATACGATGAAGCAGATTGTATTTATGAACGGTGCGCTGCAGGTCGGAATCTCAGCTTTTTTATTTTTTCTTCTATCACATTGGGTTTTCGGGATTGACTATCAGAGTTCGGTCATTGTCGCACTTTCACTGTCGCTTTCTTCGACAGCAGTGGTACTGAGCTATCTGAAAAGCTCTAAAGATATCCATACGACTTACGGACGCAGATCTATGGGTATCTTGATCTTTCAGGATATCTCTGTCATCCCTATTTTACTCTTGATCGGTTTTATGAGCAAGGATGATGTCTCTGTTACTGAAATTGTTATCGAGACCGTTCTGAGTGCAGTGGTCTTAATCGGTCTTCTTTTCGTCGTGGGTCGCCGCGTGATGACATGGCTCCTGCACTTTTCGGCGAATACAAAACTTGATGAGCTTTTCATGGGCTCAGTCCTGGTCATCGTCATGGGAGCTTCTTACATGGCCCATGCTGCAGGGTTTACGTATTCGTTGGGTGCTTTTGTTGCAGGGATGGTCATTGCAGAGACGAAATATCACCATAAGGTCGAGGCGGATATTTCACCTTTTAAAGACCTGCTTTTGGGAACCTTTTTTATCACAGTCGGTTTAAAAATCAATGTCAGCTATTTCATTGAGCATGCGGCATATATCTTTGTATTGCTTGTTAGCATACTGCTTGCCAAGACGATTATTATCTTTGCGATTATGAGTATTACCAGTAAAGTACAAAACGCATTGAAGGTCGCACTCTCCCTTTCTCAGGTGGGAGAGTTCTCTTTTGCCATCTTTGCTCTTGCTAGTGCGGCACAACTGATTGAGACAGAGTTGATGAACACCCTGGTCCTAGTCGTTGTCGCTTCAATGATCCTAACACCGTTTATGATGACACGTATTGATGCAATAGCGAAAAAGATATTTCCTAAGAATATACATGAATATGACATGGAAAAAGTACAAAGGCATACCAACCATATCATTGTCTGCGGATATTCAACAGTCGGTAAGTTTGTTGTAAAAGAACTCAGGAAAAAAGGTGTTGAATATATTATCGTGGACAACTCATTAAAGCATGTCAAAGAGGGTCTAAATGATGGCGAGGAGATCTATTACGGAGATATGTCAAAAGAGTCTATCTTGCAGGCTTTGCAGGCTGAAGATGCCTCATCGGTTATTGTCACACTTGATAATGCCGAGAAAAAGCTTCTTATTTCAGAGGCTATCAACCGATATGATAAACCGATCAACTTGATCGTAAAAGTTGTCAGTCTGGAAGAGAAGAAGATGCTCGAGGGACTCTCTATCCAGGGAATGGTTGACGGGAAAGAGGAAGTGGCCAAGATCCTTGTCGAGCATAGTATGTATTGTAAGATGAAAGCGTAATTATGATTAAAAAGATTGTTTTATTCCTTATCGGTATAGTGTTCTTATCCGGGTGTATTGGGCAGGAACCGACGCCAAAGATCATCAAGGAAATTATTATCAAAGAACCTACGATAATAAACAATGAGAAGATCACCTATATTGGATTGGAAAAAGAGGAGTGCCCGGAAACAAAAGAGTGCCCGGTGTGTCCAAAGGCTGAACCTTGCCGGTCTCCTAAAGTGGTCTATAAAAACCAGGATAAGGTTGTTTTGGGAGAGGTGGAAAGGGTCTATTTTCCCGTACATCAGATCTCGCTGAAAGCGCGTATCGATACGGGGGCAAAACGAAGTTCTATCCATGCGGAGAATATTGTCCCTTTTGAGCGTGACGGGAAAAACTGGGTGCACTTTGATATGTTAAACGAGAAGAATGAACGTATTAAAGTCCAAAAAGAGGTCGTCAGAAAGATTAAAGTCAAGCGACACCTCGAAGAGGGACAGCGGCGTTATGTCGTCAAGATGCGGATCAATATCTCTTCTTTGTCCTACCTTGTCGAAGTCAGTCTTACCGACAGGGGGCAGTATGAATATCCTGTTCTTGTAGGAAGGAATTATCTCAAAGGAAACGCGATAGTCGACCCTTCACTAAAATATACTCAAAAGCCGATAAAGGAAAACAAGTGACCTCCCGATATCAAATCTATATGTTCTCCTTTCTGCTGATCAGTATTGCCATGGGGATTATCGCCTATAAGGTCAATGTACTTGGATTTCCTCTCTTTAGTGAAGAGAAGAGGAGTGTGTGGAGCATTGAAGCTAAAGTGACGTTTAAAGGGACAAAAGAGAACGCTTTTATCTCACTTGCCCTGCCTGACGAACAAAAGGGTATGTCTATTCATAATGAGAGTGCTTCTTCTCCAAATTACGGCTATACAAAAGCTCAAAGAGACGGGTACAGACGTGGAGAGTGGGCAAAACGTAAGGTCACGGGTAAGCAGACCTTATACTATTCGATCGATGTGATCATGGACGAAAGCCATGTTCCGCTGGAACGACGGGAGTATAAGAAAAACAGTAGAATAGAAGCGAGTAATATCATCGTTCAGGCTGCTGATGTTGTTATGCAGGATGCGTATGAGCACTCTGCAGATGATGCAAGTATGACAGCGAGTATTATTGCTGCATTCAACCAGCAGGATGATTCTCAGGCCATTGAGATGCTAAAGCGAAAGTTCATACATTCTGATAAAGAACTGCGTGATCTCATCGCTATACTGCTGGAGGAGAAAAAAGTAAACATACGCCGTGTCGGGGCCTTGGAACTGATTGACGGACAGAAAAACATTGGGTTGAAACCGATGTTGGAGGTCTATGATGATGAACAATGGCAACTTTTTGATATTCATAAAGGTAAAGTAGACAAGACGGACAGGCTTTTTATCTGGCAGCGGGGTAGTGTGTCACTTTTGGATGCTGAGGGTGTCAAAGACTCTGCTGTACACTTTTCGGTGACAGAATCGGTATTGCCTGCTCGTAATGTAGCCTTGTTGCAAGACGAGAGTGACCAGGTCTCTTTTTTAGACTTTTCACTTTTTATTCTACCGAATGAAGCGCAAAATACCTTCAAGCGTCTTTTGTTAATACCGATAGGAGCACTTGTCATTGTTCTTTTAAGGGTATTTATCGGTATCAAGACATCGGGTACATTCATGCCTGTTTTGTTGGCCATGGCATTTATGCAGACAGAACTCGTTCCCGGAGTGGTCATGTTCCTGGTCATCGTAAGTGTCGGTCTGATTGTACGCTCCTACTTCTCTAATCTTAACCTCTTGCTTGTCGCAAGGATATCTGCTGTCTTGATCATTGTCGTGGGTATCATGGCATTGGTCGCCATTCTCACCTATAAACTTGGAATACAAGACGCTGTAAGTATCACTTTTTTCCCTATGATCATTCTTGCATGGACGATTGAGCGGATGTCCATCATCTGGGAAGAAGAGGGTGCAGCTGAGGTCTTGCTTCAAGGCAGCGGTTCCCTGTTCGCTGCGATAATAGCTTATGTCGCGATGGCTAATGAGGTAATGCAGTTTTGGACATACACCTTTCCTGAAGTTTTACTGGCTGTGTTAGGATTGATCATCCTTATTGGACGATACAGCGGTTATCGGCTGAATGAACTTTACCGTTTTGCTTCTATGGTTAAACGATCATGAAACTGGCCTTTCCATCTGAACTAAAACGCTTGGGTCTTTTGGGAATGAATGCGCGTAATATAAATTATATCAGTCGATATAATGACAGGTCACATTTCCCCCTGGTAGATAATAAACTAAAAACAAAACAGTTAGTGCATAAATACGGATTACAGGCACCTGAACTCTACGGCTATTTACGATACCAGGGTGAAATCAAAAACATTTTGGAGTTTCTTCCGGAGGATAAAGGTTTTGTGATCAAACCTGCGCGCGGCAGCGGAGGAAAAGGCATTTTGGTCATCAGTGCGAGAGAGGGTGAAGAGTTTATTAAGTCAAGCGGTGAAAAACTGACCCTGCAAGAGATCAAGCGCCATGTTTCAAATATCCTCAGCGGCCTATACTCCTTGGGTGGAAAAGATGATATTGCTCTCTTTGAACGGCTTATCTGTTTTGATGCAGTATTTGAGAAGTTTAGTTTTAAAGGTGTGCCTGATATCCGTGTCATTGTCTACCGGGGGTATCCGGTCATGGCGATGATGCGTCTATCGACATCGGAAAGTGATGGAAAAGCAAACCTGCATCAAGGTGCTGTCGGCGTGGGAATCGATATTACTACGGGAAAAGCCATCAGTGCTGTGCAGTTCAATCGACCGATAGAAGTACACCCTGATACTGATGTCAAGTTATCCACACTAACGATACCTTATTGGCATGAAATCTTGGATATGGCATCGGCTTCGTATGATATGACTAACCTGGGATACTTGGGAGCAGATATTGTCCTGGATCAGAATCATGGACCTATGTTGTTAGAATTGAATGCGAGACCGGGGCTTTCGATACAGATCGCAAATTCACGTGGTCTGCGAAAGCGTCTTGATTGGGTTGATAGGGTGGCAGATACCCATCAGAATAAGGAAGAACGGATCGATTTTTCTCTGAAACACTTTGACGGGATCAAAGAGCTGGGGTCATTTTTTTAGTTTCCGCGTGATCCCGGTTTCACCGCTTCACTTTTACCCTCTTTACAAAGAGGACAATCTTCGGGGGCATACATCTCGAAGGTGAAGTCTTCAAGTGCAAAGAAAGGTACACCGTCAGGAAGTTTGCAGTTAGGCTTTTTTGTCACATCAGAGTTTTGACGATCACAAAAACCACGGTTTGCCAAGGCTGCGAAACCAACAACGACCCCTCCCATGGCTTCAACAGCTGCTGCGGCTTCCATGGCGGAACCGCCAGTGGTGATGATATCTTCACAGATCATGACACGTTCACCCTTTGCGATTTCAAAACCGCGACGGATCGTCATAACTTTATCCACACGTTCAGCGAAGATCGAACGTTTATCCAAAGCAGTTGCCAGTGCAAAGCCGGCAATAAGTCCGCCTAAGGCTGGAGCACAGATAGTATCGACCTCAAGACCACTCTCTTTTATCTGTTTGGCAACGCCTTCTGCTAAGACTTTGGCATTCTTAGGGTCTTCAAGAACCTTTGCAGACTGTAGATAAAATTGTGAGTGGTTGCCCGATGAAAGTTTGAAGTGACCCTCCAAAAGAGCATTGGCATCCATATAGATTTTTTTAACGTTCATATCTTTCCCTTGGTAGCACTATACTTTAAGTATCTCTGCTTCTTTTTCTTTGAGTGTCGCATCGATGGTTGCGATAAAGCTGTCAGTGATCTTCTGGATAGCATCTTGAGCTGCTTTGGATTCATCAGCTGTGATCTCTTTCTCTTTTTCTAGTTTTTTGATATCGTTATTGGCTTTTTGTCTGTCATTACGGACAGAGATTTTCGCATCTTCACCCATGGCTTTCATCTTTTTAACGGTGTCTTGACGTTGCTCTGAGGTCATCGGAGGAAAGTTAAGGATGATCTTTTCGCCATCAGAGTTCGGATTGACACCGATGTTGGCTTTAGAAATAGCCGCTTCGATATCGGCAACGAGTGGTTTCTCCCAAGGAGAGATGACGATGGTCGTAGCATCAGTAGCGATGACAGACCCTACCTGGTCCAAAGCGGTTGGAGTACCATAATAGTCGATCTTGATACCGTCCAGGATAGAGACCATTACCTTACCTGTGCGTAAGCTTTTGAAACTATGACGCATATGCTCAATCGAGCCTTCCATATTTACTTTACAGTCTGATTGTATTTTGTCGATCATATTTATTCCTTTACGATTATTTTACTTGTAAAAGCATTATCATGTTTGATGATGACCCTGGTACGTCCGAGTTTAAGAGGATAGTTCTTACTTGATCTAAACTCACCATCTTTAACTTTGATGTATTCCCAGCCCCCTCCACTGATGTAGAGTTCTGCTTTTTGAATTGATGGCGGCATTGTAACGTGAATATCATTAAGATTTCCATTAGCAGGATAGTTTTTTGGTGAATGCCAAAGTGCTTCCAGATATTTGATACGCAGCTTGTGCTTTAGGTTCACATCACCTGTCAGAGCAATACGGTCGAGGTCATTTCTTGGACTTTTATGGGAGACGGCCCCAACATTCTGATTCAGGATAAGCTCGAAACCGTAGGAGGATATGGTCTTTTTAAGCGCATCATCGAATTCGCCATAGGGATAGGCATAGTACTTGGGCTTATATCCAAGGTTTTTCTCAAATAACCGAAGCCCTTTTTCAGTATCTTCTCGGACTTCGTCTTGGGTCATTGAGACCATATGCTTATGAGCAAAAGAGTGTAGACCCATCTCTCCATACTTGTCTGCTTCTTTGATCTGATCCCAGCTCATAAAGTGGCCGTACTTTCTCTCAGTAGCCTCAATATAGACAAATAGAGTAAAAGGATAACCATACTCTTTAAAGAGAGGAAGACCGTTGTCATAAAAGCTCTTATAACTGTCATCAATACATAAGACTACCCAGTTATCCGGAATTGTCTTTTTGGTCTTTAATGCATCGTTGAGTTTTGAGAGTGTGATGACTTCATAGCCATTGTCTTTAAAGTAGTCAAACTGTTTTCGTAAGACATTCAAAGAGGTGTTTGTAGAGGGGTGTTCATTGTCACCAAAACGGTGATAGACAAAGAGGTGGGCATCAGCCCAGAGTGTCAAAGAAAGAAGCGCGAAAAGGAGCGCCTGTTTCATTATTTGGTTGTGTCAGCTTCTGTAGCAGCTGGCGCTGTTGGTTCAGTCGATGCAGCCGAAGGTGCGACAACCGTTGTCTCTTCGATGATCGTGTCAACGACAGAGGCATTGTTTTCTTGAGCATAGAAGTAACCCATAGCAACCGTGTTCGCTACAAACAAGAAGCCCAAGAAAAAAGTCATTTTAGAAAGAAAGCTACCCGGACCTTTGGCACCAAAAACAGATTCATTCGATCCGCTATACGCACCCAGACCGATACTGGAGCTTTTTTGAAGTAGTACGATGATCGTCAATAGAACAACTAAAGCGATTTGAACAATGAGCAAAAGAGATGTCATCAAGTTTCCTAAACAGGGCAGTGCCCTTTAATTAAATTGCGCAATTATAGCAAAGTTTATCTTATACTTTATATAGTCTACACGAAACACGCTATAATACGGGACTTAAAAGGGTAATAAAGGAAACTGTATCATGAAGAAGGCCTTGATTCTTGTCGTAGCATTGTTAGCAATTTTTGTCACTCAGATGCTGCTGCTTGACGAGAGTCCTTCGGTAGAAGATGAACAGCCCTATATTGCCGTCACTAATTTTGCCTTATATGATATTGCCAAGCATATTACAGCAGACCAGGTAGAGGTAAAGAAGCTTATTCCTTTTGGGGTAGAGATGCATACCTATATGCCTTCTGTCAAGACGATGGCGGAGCTTTCAAAAGCTGAACTTTTTATTTTTAACGGATTGGGGATTGAGCCCTGGATAAAAAAAGAGTATCCCAACCAGCTTAACATGAGTAAGTTTGTAAAACTAAGAGAGATCCAGGGTGAGAGTTGTGACGAACATGACGACCATGCTCATGAACATGACCATAGCGACGAGGTTGATCCTCACTACTGGTTGGATATCGATAATATGATTGTTATGGCTGAGACAGTTAAAATGAAAGTATCGGAGCATTTCCCCGAGTTTAAAGTCATCTTTGAAACAAATGCAAAGACATACATAGAAGAGTTAAAAGCATTAGAGCAAGAATACGCCAAAGCCTTGAAAAACTGTCAACACAAAGAGATCGTTGTCAATCATAATGCCTTTGGTTATCTCGGTGCCAAGTATGATTTCAGTTCTCACAGTATCACCGGGCTTTCTCCTGATGAACAAGCCAGTGCAAAAAAGATGAGAGAGATAACAGATCTGGTGAAGGAAGAGGATATCACAATAATCTTCTTTGAAAGCTTTGTCTCTCCCGCTGTAGCCGAGGCTATTTCACACGAGACCGGAACCAAGGTAGAGTCACTTCAACCTTTGGCAAACGTAAACAGCGATGAGGAGACCAAGGGATATATTGGGTTGATGCGAGAGAACTTACAAAAGTTAAAAGTAGCGATGGAGTGTCAATGAACTTAGCACCGGCAGTTTTTGAGGTCAAAGGGCTTTCGTACCGGGTCAATGACACGGATATCCTCAAGGGAATCGATTTTGTGGTGACAAAAGGTGAATACAGCGCTGTCATCGGTCCAAATGGCGGAGGTAAGACAACGCTGATCCGTCTTTTGCTTGGTTTGGAAAAAAAGAGCAAGGGCTCAATCAAGCTTTTTGGAAAAGATCAAAAGTCTTTTAAGGATTGGGACAGGATCGGTTATGTCCCTCAACGTGTTTCCCAAATCGATCAGTATTTTCCTGCCACTGTTGAAGAGGTTGTAAAGATGGGACGTACGGCGAAACGAGGACTCTTTTCACGGGAAAAAGTTTCAGACCGGGAGATGGTTGAACAGGCTATGGCGAAGATGGATGTTGAAAATCTTCGCAATAAACTGATTGGAGAACTTTCGGGAGGTCAGCGCCAGCGTGTGATGATTGCACGGGCTTTGGCAAGCGAACCTGAAGTGCTTATTCTGGATGAGCCTAACACCGGAGTCGATATGGTCTCGCAGAACCGTTTTTACAGCCTGCTTAGAGAACTGAACAAGAATGACGGCATGACGATTTTGTTTATTACCCATGATGTAGGTGTCATTGCCGATGATATTCAGTCCATGCTCTGTATCAATCAGACACTATTGGCGTGTAATAATCCGCACGAGGTTCTCTCATGCTCCGAGATGAGCAAACTTTATGGCATTGATGCGCACCTGATCCATCATCACCATCATTAGGAGCGGGTATGCTTGAAATGTTTCAATATGATTTTATGGTAAATGATATATCACGTGAAAAAAAGCTGAGCGACCTCAGGTTTTTAGTGAGTAAAATAACTGGGATAGGAGCATTTATCTAGATGACAGAGATATTTCAATATGACTTTATGATAAATGCCTTCCTTGCAGGTATCATCATCGCTGTTCTTGCATCCGTATCGGGTTCCTTTATCGTTTTGCGTCGATATGCGATGCTGACAGAGACCTTGGCACATGTTGCACTGGTCGGTGTGGCAGTAGGTATTGTCACTGAACAGAATCCGATCTGGGTTGCTGTTTTGGTCTCTGTGATCTCCGCCTGGCTAATTGAATATTTACGAAGTTTTTTTGGGCTCTATTCAGATTCGATTTTAGCGATTTTTCTTTCGGGTTCTTTGGCATTGGCCGTCATCATTGTTTCTCTGGCAGGTTCATTCAACGCCTCACTGTTCTCTTACCTTTTTGGCTCAATCCTGTCAGTAACACAATCCGATCTGATTGTCATGGCTATTTTTGGATCGCTCTCTATGGCTGTTTTACTGGGCTTGTTTAAAGAATTCTATTTTATTGCTTTTGATGAGGAAGTGGCACAGGTGAGTGGATTGAGAGTTAAACTGCTCAATTTTATGCTTGTGACGATTATCGCTGTTATCATTGCTCTGTCTATACGTGTTGTCGGAACACTTTTGATCGGGGCATTGATGGTGATCCCGACGATCTCTGCATTGCGCTACCGTTTAGGGTTCTCCAAGACCATCCTTCTTTCATTGCTTTTCTCAATTTCGGCTGTTTTGGTTGGAATGGTTTTTTCCTATAACTTCTCCTTGCCAAGCGGTGCGACGATTGTACTGGTGATTCTGGTCATATTTATTATCTCTATATTGATCAACAGAAAATGAAAATAGAAAAAGAGTTTTCCCGTTTTGCACGGGAGTATGGAAAATACAACCTTATACAAAACCAGGTAGCGCAAAAACTGGTTGATGATTTAAAGGATGAACCAAAAGTTATCCTTGACTTGGGATGCGGTAATGGTACATTGTTTAATAAACTCAGCTTTGATTATCAGAGGTATTTGGGGATAGACTTTTCTCAAAAAATGCTTGATCTGCATCCCCAGGGTGAAAAGATTGAGTGCCGTCTGGGTGACTTTAATGAGGATAAACTGTTTGAAGAGCTGGTGAAGGAGAAATATGACCGTATCTTCTCAGCTTCTTCTTTGCAGTGGGCTAAAGACTTGGATACCACGCTTTATCAGATATCACAGCTCAATGCTCCGATATCTTTGGCTATATTTACCTCGAATACCTTTAAGACCTTGTTACAGACAGCAGGGATAAGATCCCCTTTACGCTGTTCCGATGAAGTGAGCTATCTTATCAGTCAGTATTTTCATTGCGAGATAGAACTGGTCACTTACGAATTGAGTTTTGAATCAGTAGAGGATATCTTTACCTACATCAAAAAGAGCGGGGTTTCCGGAGGAAGGAATATACTCTCTTACAGGCAGATGCGCACATTGATGCGTGAATATCCTACAAATAAGCTGGAATTTGAGGTCTTATTCGCCCGAAACTAGGTTCTGCTTTTCTAAGGTGTAAAGCTCATAACGGATGGTTTTGAACCTTTCTGAGAGGGAAGGGTCGACCACTTTGTAGATCTCTTCTAATACCCGAGACGATTCTTGTGCACGTTTATAGTTCGCGATGATGATACTTTCTATAGAAGTGCGTTCCATCTCACTCTCTATGGTCGGTCGAAGCACGTCGTTCTGGGCATCGCGCGATGCGAGCAGGGGCTGAATGTCATCGATCTTTGCCAAATGGCGCAGCTCTTTTAGCCTGCGGGAGAGGGTTTTGTCGTTATTGGCATAACGGGCCATGTCCTCGATGACACGGATACCCTCTTTTAAACGGTTAAGGTTCGCATCGATGACACGAAGAAGGGAGCTGTCCACTATTTATTCTTTTTACGGGAAGCTTTAGCCATCTTGGCTTTTTTCTTAGCCTTGGCCTTTTTAGCAGCACTTACTGCTTTTCGCTCCCCTGCTTCTTGCTTTTCATTAGGATTAGTAGCCGTGCCAAAGGTATTTTTTTGTGTACGAGCTTGAAATGCGAGTTTAACCCCGTCATCCATCTCGACACTTGAGGTGTTTGAACGTGCCATGTTATATCGCCTTGATTAATTGAAATGTATAAATAGACGGTATCTACTTAGAGAGTCCAATTAATCCGCCGAAGCGAATTAATTACTCTTCTCCGCCAAAGATACCAAGAAGGTGAAGCAGAGAAGTGAAGATGTTCAAGAAGTCAAGATAAAGTGCAATCGCACCGTCAATTGGCGTCTCGTAAGCACCACGGATAATGTTTTGCGTATCATAGACAACAAGGATACTGAATAAGAACACAACTGCTGCCGAGATAATAACACTTAAGAGTGGACTACCTAAGAAAAGGTTTACCAAAGAGAAACCGATGACGACAAATAGAGCGATCATCAACGGCTTTCCGTAGCTTGTAAAGTCTTTAGTCGTCTTGATGGCAAAGAAACTCATCGCACCAAAGATCACCGATGTCATCGCAAAAGCATTACCAATGATAGCTCCACCACCGGACATACCTAATGTACGAGCCAAGAGAGGAGCGAGTGTAATACCTGTCATAAATACAAAACCAAACATAACAACAAGATTGATACCCGGTTTGCGTTTAACAGCAAATAGACCGAATAGAAGAGCGAACTCTAAAATAACTAGGCCAATAAACCAGCTTTGAATAGTCGCTGCAAACGGGATACCGATATAAGCACCCACGGCACCGGCCATCATTGAAGCTGCGAAAAGTTTATATGTCTCTTTGATAAAAGAGACCAGTTTACCTTCACTACGTGCCCCCACATCTTCGTAATGAGATTGGCGAGCATAATCACGGTCATAAAGAGCCATGTAAAATCCTTTAATATAAAATTAGTATTGAAGTAAAGTTCAGCAAGCTGAATACCTCATTTTTATTGTTGTGATTATACCAAAAAAACCGTCTATATATTATATACATTATATATAGAGATTTTCTTGGCCATAAATTGTCTTAACGATTAGGGACTATATGAAAGAATTGTGGGGAAAAAGTGGGGAGCTAATAGGGTTGAATATAGACAAACTGCTATTTGCTGAATGAAGAAATTAAACAAAATAGTATGAATTTTCAAATTCCCTCAAAAAACTATTGACAATGAATCTGTATTTTCATATAATTCCCGTCCACAAACGAAGAGGCCTTGAGTTAAGGTTTTAAAGATACGTTTGAGATCATTGAAAACT
>JBFFSC010000012.1:0-26017 GCA_041572615.1 Sulfurimonadaceae bacterium | reverse complement strand
TGCCATCGGCCATCTCTACAAATCCGAATCCACGAAATCTACCGGTCTCTCGGTCATTGATGAATTTAACTGAATTGACTTCACCAAATTGTGCAAATAGTTCTTGCAAGTCCTCTTCTGTTTTACTATATGGGATATTCCCTACATAGATCTGTTTCACATTGCACTCCATTGAATTAAAATATTATAATATAACTGTAAATAACAGAAATAAATAATATAAAAACTATGATAATATAATTTGTCTTAATAAAAACTGTAGTCAAATCACCAGAATAAATCAGTCAGTTTTCTAAGGATGAAACACCTGAGTTGTGATACAATAAATTAATCAAGAAACAGAGCAGATAGGAGCAGTGATGGAACATACAAAGTTTTTTCCCAGCAAAGAACTGAGTCAGCAAGCCAATATCAAGAACATGGATGAATATTGGAAGCTTCAGAACCTGGCAATTGCCGATTATGAGGGCTTTTGGGACAGTTATGCCAAAGAGAAGATAGATTGGATCACACCATATAACAAGGTTCTCGATGAGAGTGGTGCTCCCTTTTATAAATGGTTTGACGGTGGTGAGCTTAATGTTACGGTCCAATGTATTGACCGACACCTTAGAGAAAAAAAAGATAAAACGGCTATTCTTTTCGAAGGAGAGCTTGGTGATATCCAAAAGATCTCTTATGGTGAGTTGTCGGTACGGGTAAACAAGACAGCCAACCTTTTACGTCATCACTACCATATAGAAAAAGGTGACCGTATTGTTATCTATATGCCGATGATCCCTGAAGCTGCCTATGTCATGTTGGCGTGTGCACGTATCGGGGCCATCCACTCCGTCGTATTCGGGGGGTTTTCTGCTGATGCCATCCGCGATCGGGTGGAAGATGCTGATGCCAAGATGGTGATCACGGCAGACGGTGCCTACCGAAGAGGAAAACCTTATATGCTCAAACCTATTGTTGACAGTGCCTTGTCAAAAGGGTGCGAGACGATTGAAAAGGTACTGGTCATCAAAAGGAATAATGAACCTATAGAGATCGTCCAAGGACGCGATGAGATCTATAATGATCTTATAGAGGGGCAATCAGAAGTCTGTGAAGCAGAGGTCATGAAAAGCGAGGACCCTCTTTTTCTTCTTTATACCTCGGGAAGTACGGGAAAACCAAAGGGGGTTCAGCATAACCAGGCAGGCTATATCCTTTGGGCACAGATGACGATGGAATGGGTGTTCGATATCAAAGAAGATGACATCTACTGGTGTACGGCAGATGTCGGATGGATTACAGGACATACCTATATCGTTTATGGACCATTGGCCTGCGGTGCGACGACAGTCATGTATGAAGGTGTTCCTGTGTATCCGGATGCCGGCCGTTGGTGGAAGATGGTCGAAGAACTTAAGATAACACAGTTCTATACGGCACCGACAGCAATACGTATGCTTCATAAGGTCGGTAACAATGAACCTGAGAAATATGACCTGAGCAGTCTGCGTATTTTGGGTACGGTCGGAGAGCCTATTAATCCGGAAGCCTGGATGTGGTATTACGAAGAGGTTGGTGGTGGAAGATGTGCGATTGTCGATACCTGGTGGCAGACAGAGACCGGAGGACATGTTATCTCTCCATTGCCGGGAGCCACACCGACGATACCTGGTTGTGCGACCTTTGCCGTGCCAGGCATGATGGTGGAGGTTCTAGATGAAAACGGTCATCCGACACCACCGGGTGAGACGGGCTTATTGTGTATTACCAAACCCTGGCCGTCGATGATCCGCGGTGTCTGGGGTGATCCGGAGCGGTTTAAAAAGTCATATTTCGGAGATGTCAAGAAAGATGGCAAGCCGGTCTATTTCTCAGGCGACGGTGCCATGGTCGATGAGGAGGGTTATATCACCATCACGGGACGTACGGATGATGTCATCAACGTCTCCGGACACCGTATCGGTTCGGCTGAGGTCGAAGCAAGTATAGGCAATGCACCTTTTGTCGCGGAATCAGCGGTCATCGGGCAACCTGATGAGATAAAAGGGGAGTCCTTATGTGCCTTTGTGATCCTGAACGATCAGGCGAGTAAGGATGAGAAGAGTATGGCTGAAGCGATCAATACACTCTTAAAAGAGGAGATCGGCTCTTTTGCAAAATGTGATCGTTTTGTTTTTGTCCCGGGGCTTCCAAAGACACGTTCCGGAAAGATCATGCGCCGTATCCTACGTTCGGTTGCAAAGGGCGAGGCAATCACGCAGGATATCACGACCCTGGAAGATCCGAGTGTCGTGGAGGCTATTATTAACGTGGCAAAATAGACAGCAGTAGCCGGTTTTATTGAGATTCTAAAACGGTTTAGGTGGGTACAAAACAGTTTTCGATATGCTGTTGGACATGAAAACCTGTATATGCGGAAGCGAACTCTCTTTTGACAAGTGTTGCGGCAGATTTATAGATAAGGCTCAATTACCTGAGAAAGCAGTTGAGTT
Organism: Sulfurimonadaceae bacterium; assembly: GCA_041572615.1. Classification (GTDB taxonomy): domain Bacteria; phylum Campylobacterota; class Campylobacteria; order Campylobacterales; family Sulfurimonadaceae. The sequence continues at coordinate 23,543 of JBFFSC010000012.1, read as the reverse complement.
GATGCGTTCGCGCTACAGTGCCTATGTGCTTAAGAATGGACAGTATCTTTATGATACCTGTTCTGCCGCATTGCAGGATGAAGGTGATATTGAGGCGATAAACAGTCACAATATTGAGTGGTTGGGTCTTAAAATCCTCTCGGAGAGTGACTATGAGGTCACATTTATGGCATACTACAGCGAAAGTAACACGATAGAAGTGATGAAAGAGCACTCTTACTTCATTCATGAGAACGGAAGATTGAAGTATGACAGAGGTGAGATGCTTGAAGCCAAGATTTCCCGAAATGACCTGTGTCCCTGTGGCAGCGGTAAAAAATTCAAACGATGTTGCGGATAGTTTAAAAGGCCCCTATGAAAATCAGTCGACAGTTTGACCTTAAAGAGAGCGTGCATACCCTGCAGTTATTGAACGACGGTAAGCTCGCCTGTCTTGATGTAATGAACTCTTTTCGTGTTTTTGATCTGGATGAGTTCAAACTATTAGACGGTTTTAAAAGCAAGTTGCCGCCAACCGTTCCTTATGTCAATAATATGGCCATATCACCCGATGGGAACTATCTCAGTTTTTACAACAAAGACCTCAAAGAGGTCTCTGTCCTTGATCGAAATTCCCGCAAGTTCATACATTCGATTATCAACCATCCCGGAGGGGTCGAGACAGTGACCTTTTCACAAGACAGCAAGTATCTGATCACCGGAGGGATGGAAGGCAGACTCTATATGTGGAGTGTTGCGACAGGGAAGAAGGTCGATACGCTTTCACATCACAGTGACGCAGTCCTGGCGATCACAAGCAATGACACAGGACGTTGGGTGGCTACGGCAGGGTATGATAAGGTCATTAAGGTCTTTAACCGCTCTTTCCGAAAAAACCATTATAAGTTGATCTCACATCAGTTTGCCGTCACCACGGTTACTTTTCTCTCCGATCAGCGGCTACTCTCCACGGACAAGGACGGAACCGTCCTTATCTGGGATATCGTGAAGTCCAATGTCATCGCACGTCTGCCGAAATTTGATTCTCATATCACTGCAGTATGTATCGATAAAGAGGAAAACTTTTTGTATGTAGCCGGTATCGGCGGTATGGTAGGTCTGTATCACCTTAAAGAGCAGAGGCTCTTAAAGATCGATTTCTTGAAACAGCTTGCCGGTGTCACGCAGATGCAGTTTGATGATGAGAGGAACCTGCTTATCTTTGGTCTGAGCAACGGTCATATTCCGATCTATGAACTCTCTTCAGAGAACAAGGCTTTTACTGAACTGATGCAGGCGAAAGATTTTCACGCTTGTTATACCATGGCTGAAGAGAATCCGCTGCTATGCTATTCTGATGAATATGCTTCATTGGAAAAACTGTTCACGCGCGTTTATGAACATGCGAAGAACCTTTTGCGCTCGGATAAGACTGCTGAGGCCAAAGAACTGCTTAAAAGCTTTACGGCTTCGTCGGAAAAACGTCTGATTGTACAGAAGCTTTTTAATGATTTTACCTTGTTTAACACCTTTCAAAATGCTATCCGCAATAAGAAATATATGATGGCATACTCTCTGGCAGAGGAGTACCCTAGCCTGAAAGAGACACCCGAGTATGAGAAGATGGAAGATGAATGGCGCAAGGTGTTGGTTGTCGTTCGCAAGATCATCAATGAGAAATCAAGTGAGGAGAAGATCAAACAACTCTTCAAGCCCTTTATGGGAGTACCTGGTAAAAACCTTATTATCAAGACCTTGTATACTAACCGCAATGTCTTTACATTGTTTCGAAAACATCTGAAGGAAAAAGACTATTTCAATGCCTTTAAACTTGCCAGCGGACACTCTTTTATAGAAGAGCTTGAAGAGTATGAGAACCTCTTGAAAATCGGAGATATGTTCCAAGAAAAGACTCAGGATACCTTTAATGATGGCGGATATTATGACTCCGTAAAACTGTGTGATACCCTCTCATATTTTCCTGCACATAAAGAGTTTGCCGAAAACCTGAAGGTAAGAGCGAACATCTATGCAGAGACGATGCAGTATTATGCAGAGAAAAAGTTTGCAGCCGTCTATAACATGATCGAAGAGCACCCCTATCTCGAGAATGCGAAGATCGCTGATGACATCGAAGAAGAGTTCCTGGACTATTATGAGAAAGCAGAGAACTACGCAGCGGTAGGCAATGTGGCTGCAGTGAAACAGGTTATGGAAAGATTTTCCAAGATCAAATCAAAACAGCCCTCTATCTATCATATGATAAAGATAGCCTATTGGGCACAGATTGAACAGGCAGCCAAAGCCAAGGCCCCTGACACTGCCTTGAAAAAGGCTTTTGAACGCTATGAAAAGTTTTTTGGGTATGACAGTATGCTCGAAGATCTCTTGTCCGGGATACAGCAATACAGAAGCCTTAAAGTCAATTTTATGACGCAGCAATCAAAAGAGTACAAAGGCGGCATGGATGCACTTGATGACAAGATCATCGAGGTATAAAGACGACATCTTTTGTCAACAGCTCTTGAGTTTCAGAACACTTACCTTCTATAACAATGCACTCGATATATAAACCGCCCTTAACCTCTTGTTAGATATAATTTCAAAAATATTAAACAGGGTCTTATAGAAACTTCAGGAACAAGTTTGCATAAGGCCTTTTAACTAAGGCAAAAAATATGGTTACAGTAACTAATTTGACGATGCGTTTTGGTTCTCGCGTTCTATTTGACAATGTTAATCTAAAGCTTGATCAACATAAACGTTATGGGCTTATCGGTGCGAACGGGGCAGGTAAGACGACATTTTTGAAGATCCTTTCCGGAGAGATCAAGGAGTACGAAGGGGATGTCTCTATCGGTTCCGGTCTGAAAGTCGGCGTTTTGGGGCAAAACCAGTTCGCTTTCGAAGACTTTACGATGATGGATGCTGTCCTTTACGGGAACAAGCGTCTGTATGATGCGATCAAAGAGAAAGAAGACCTCTATGTCAACGGCGATTTTGAAGATGATGCGACGAATGAACGCTTGGCAGAGCTTGAGACGATCTGTGTCGAAGAGGACCCGACCTATGAGTATGATGTCAATATCACCAAGATCCTGGAAAACCTTGGTATCCCTTCTGAGATTCATAATGACCTGATGTCGACAGTCGAGAGTTCGACAAAGATCAAGGTTTTATTGGCACAGGTACTTTTCCCAAAACCTGAAGTCCTGTTTCTGGATGAGCCTACGAATAACCTTGATATCGATACGATCGGATGGTTGGAGAACGAACTTAAACGTCATGAGGGTACGCTTGTAGTTATCTCTCACGATAGACACTTTATCAACTCGGTCGTAACGAATATCCTTGATGTGGATTATCAGAAGATCCGTCAGTTTACCGGAAACTATGATGACTGGTATATTGCCTCTACGGTTATGGCCAAACAGCAGGAAGCTGACCGTTCCAAAGCGGAAAAAGAGAAGGCCGAGCTGGAAGCTTTTGTCCGTCGTTTCTCGGCAAATGCATCAAAGGCGAAACAGGCGACTTCTCGTCAGAAGCAGCTTGAAAAGATCAATATCGAAGATATCAAACCATCATCACGCCGTGACCCGAGTATCGTTTTCAAAGCAAAACGCCAGATGGGTGATGAGGCTTTGGAGCTTATCGATATTTCTCATGACTACGGCGAGGGTGAAGGGACATTGCTAAACGGTATCTCTTTACGCATTGAGCCGGGTGAGAAGATTGCGGTCATCGGACCAAATGGTATTGGTAAGACGACACTTCTAAAGATCATTATGGAAGAGTTGAAACCGACAACAGGTGAAGTGAAATGGGGGGCGACGATCGAGCCGTCTTACTTCCCGCAGGACACAGTCGAGACGATCTCGGGAGACGGTACGCTTTACGACTGGCTGCGTGCCTTTGATCCTAAACGTGATATTGCAGAAATTCGTAATTGTCTGGGTCGTATGCTTTTCAACGGTGAACAGCAGGAGAAATCTGTCAAGAGCATCTCAGGGGGTGAGAAACACCGTATGATGCTTTCGAAGATGATGCTGGAAGAAGGAAACTTCCTGGTACTTGATGAACCGACCAACCACCTTGACCTTGAAGCAATCGTTGCCTTGGGTGAGGCGCTTCATAATTTCAAAGGCAATGTCATCTGTACATCACATGACCGCGAGTTGCTCGATGCCTTTGCCGGACGTATCATCCGACTTGAAGAAGATGGCTCATACATCGACTTCAAGGGGACATATGAAGAGTTTGCCGAGGCACACGGTCACTAATGGATTACAAGAATATTATCGGTCTGGGTATCGCAGGTAACTTTGCCCTGCATCTCCAGCAGGCAGGCGAAGATGCAGATTTTGTCAATGTTAAAGTTGATGATGAAAATGCACCGAAGGGGATCTTCCCTTTTTATCTTCCAGATGCCAATCAGGGAATTCTATCACAATACCCTCTCTCTTCTTCCATCCAGGCACTTCATGGCGTAGAGGATAATGTCCAGGCTGAACCGGAAGTCGCACTCTTGTGTGACCTGGAATATAAAGAGGGTAAAGTCGTTGGGATCAGACCAACGCATTTTGGCGCTTATAATGACTGCTCTATCCGCAAACAAGGTGCCAAGAAGATATCCGAGAAGAAAAACTGGGGTGCTGATACAAAGGGGATCGGTGAAAAGCTCGTGCCGCTTGACACGTTTGAAAAAGGCGGGATACTTGATCACTGGCGTATTTCTTCTTTTCTGCGTCGAAACGGGGATGTGTTCAGGTATGGTGAAGATGTCGAGATATCGGGATACAGCTATTTTTATGATCAGCTTCTAGAATGGATAAAGGATAAACTGAACAATCAGGAAGAGGGTGGTCCATTAGAGAATATCTCAGAGTATTTGAAAGCCTGTGATTATCCTTCCCAGATGCTTGTCAGCATAGGGGCGACACGTTATACCCATTATGGTGAAAAGACCTATTTGCAAGAGGGAGATGAGGTATACGTCGTTCTGTATGATACGAACCTGCACTGTAAAAACCCTATTCTCTGCAAGGTCGTTGCAGACGAGCTTGACGAAGAAGGTATCGCTTATCTTCATCAAAAAGTCATATGACTATTCTTTAGAAAAAGTCGTATGACCTTTTTCAGTTAATCTTTCGGGTGCTTTTTTTCAAATATCTGCATCTGTTTTTAAACATCCCTTTTAGAAAACATGGTGTAGAATAGGACACTTTTTCTACAAGGAAGGTCGGCATGTTTAATTTTTTACGAAAACTTTTCAAAGCGCTAAACTCTTCAGGTAAATCATGGCAGCTCAGTGGTGCTGTTGTCTTGGCCATGTTTGCCGGCTTTTTGCCGGGTAACTCACTTATTCTTTTGGACCTTCTTTTTCTGGCACTGATCCTAAACATCAATTTTGGTCTTTTCCTTCTCTTTTCCGTTGTCTTTGGCGGTATAGGCTATCTTTTTGATCCTCTGTTTGAATCGATCGGATACAGTGTGTTGACGCATGAGAGTCTAAACGCTTTCTTTACCACCTTGTATAACTCGGCCCTGTTCAGATGGAGCTCGTTCAACTATACACTGGTCACAGGTTCCCTGATTGTGTCGGCACTGCTTGCCCTTCCGATGTACTTCGTCCTCAACAGGTTTGTCAGACTCTACCGTGTCCAGTTGGGACAGAAGCTTAATGAGTGGAAGTTGACACGATGGATGAAGCTTTATAATGAAGAAGCAGGTTCAAGTTCGATCTTCCGCTGGTGGGGACTTGGTGTATTTGGCGGTCTGGCAGTGCTGATCACACTTTTTATGGTCTTTCTTTTTGATCCGCTTGTGAGAATCTCTTTGGAAAAATCGCTCTCGTACACACTGCAGAGTGAAGTGAGTATCGATGACTTCAGCTCAAGTCTGGGTGATCTTAAGGTAGAGATTTCGGGTGTACAGGTCGCAGATAAAGACCAGCTCACGCACAACCTTGTTCAGATAGGTTCTATCGGATTTGACCTTGCCTTTTCCGCTTTGATGGAAAAGAAAGTGATGATCGAAGACCTTCAGGTGGATGCTTTGGCATTTGGTGTCTTGCGCCAGAGCCCGGCAAAACCTTATGGGGATGAAGCTGCTGAAACAAGCGTGAAGGGTGATGCAAGGAGTGATACGCAAACAACTTCTGCTTCGACACCGTTTACCCTTCCGAAAGTGGATGATATCCTGGCAAAAGAGAGCCTGAAGTCCATTGAAGAAGCACAGGCTCTGCGCAAAGACATCAAGACAACGCAAGATAAATGGCAGAAGGTTTCAGCCGAACTGAAGTCCTCTAAAGAGGTCGATGAGATAAAAGCGGATGCTTTGGCCTTGCAAAAGAGCCTCAAAGGTGCAGATGTGAGTACATTGCTCTCAGCAAAACAGGACATTGACAGGCTAAAGGCAAAGATTGCTAAACTCAAAGCAAAATATGCTGATCTGCAAAAAGAGTTCACAGCTGATCAGAAAGCTTTGAACAGACGTATCAGTTCCTTAAAGGACCTGCCGGCACAGGACATCAAACGTTTAAAAGAGAAGTATTCATTAAACGCTTCGGGCGGGGCGAACCTCATTGGTACCTTGCTAAACCATCAGATCGGCGCATATATGAAAAAAGCACTTTACTATTATGACATGCTCAAGCCGTATCTTCATGATGGAGATGCTCATACCTCAAAAGAGGTCGCTCCGCCTAGAGGGCAGGGGCGCTGGATAAAATATGCCAACCTTTCCAATATTCCTGAGTTCGTGATAAAGAACGCGGATATCAATGTTGTGTTTGAAGAAGACCTTCTTAAGGTGAATATGAGAGACTTTTCAAGCAATCAAAAACTGTATAAAAAACCTATGGTGATCAACACAGATGCCAAAGGTAAAGCTTATCAGCAGATCGTTGCAAACCTTATCGATGACCGACGAGGCGACAAAGCCAAAACAAGCTTTGAGGCCAAAGCGACAGGGGCAAAAACACAAGAGATAAATGTACAGACATTGACGATGAAAGAGATGCTCACAGATGCAAACCTCAAAGGTGAGATAATCGATGGGGAGATCAAGGCACAGAGTCATATTCAGGTGAAAAAAGCGAGTCTGCAGATGCCTTCACAGAAATTACTCAATGATCTTTTGGAAGGCATCACTCAATTCAATGTTGATATTTCTATGAAGGGAGCTGTAGAAGAGCCCTCACTCAGCGTCAAGACAGACCTTGATAAACAGCTCTCCAAAGGACTTGCTTCCATGGCATCCAAAGCGGGCAAAGCATTTGAAAAAGAGCTGACATCAGGCGTGATGAAGAAAATCGGAAGTTCAAGCGAAGGCATCAGTGCGGATCTTGGCAACGTCGACTCACTCCTGAACTCGAAGCAGGGTGCCTTGGATGGGATCAATCTTGATTTTAAATCGGCATCTTCAAACCCTCTAAAAGGATTGTTCTAATTGTGAAAGCAGGGAAGTATCAGCATTACAAAGGCCCTTTTTATGAGGTCATTGATGTCGCAAGGCATAGTGAGACAGAAGAGGAGATGGTCGTTTACAGGACACTTTATGGAGACTTCTCTCTGTGGGTAAGGCCTTTGAGTATGTTCACAGAAACAGTAGAGTTTGAAGGAAAAGAGGTAAAACGTTTTACCTATATCGGAGAGATGGATGGCTAAGGGCAAAAAACTTGATCTGAATATCGGTGCAAATTTCGAGGATGAATGGAATGTCGTCGAAGGTAAGAAAGTACTGTCGAAAAAAGAGTTGCTAGAACCGGCCAAGCATCAACTGGTATTCAAGTTTGAAAAACGTCGGGGGAAACCGGTGACACTCATCGGTCCGATCTGTCTTAAGAAAACAGAGACAGATGCTCTGTTGAAAAAGATGAAGAAATCTTTAGGCAGCGGAGGAAGCTTTAAAGAAGAATTTATGGAGTTTCAAGGCGACTGCAAAGAGCGGCTGCGAGAACTGTTTGAAAAAGAGGGGTTTCGGTTTAAGCGTTGATTACGCTGAATGGACGAATTCATCACAGTTTTGCAAGCAGGTCTGTATAACCCGGTTCCTGCCTTCTTCTTTAGCGGTATAGAGGTTTTCATCGGCACGGCTGATGATGCTTTCCGGGTCTATCTCCTGATCAGGACGCAGGACGACAAGACCGATGGATATGGAAAGATGAGCAGAAGCTTTACTACGTTTGTGCTCGATCTTTTGTTGAAAAACATTTTGCCGCAGTCTCTCTGCCATATGATAAGCATTCTCTTTAGAGATATTTGAGATAAGAACACCAAACTCTTCACCCCCAAGACGGAAAAGATAGTCTCCGGGGCGTTGCAATGTGTCTTTCATCACCTTTGCGACCATCTTCAGTGTCTCATCACCTTTGAGATGGCCGTAAAAATCGTTGTAGCCTTTAAAATAGTCGATGTCGAGCATCATGAAGGCCATACTTTGATCTTCCCGAATACAGCGTGTGAGTTCTCTGTTATAGACAAGGTTGAAGTAACGCCGGTTATAGAGTTCTGTCAAAGGATCTGTTATGGATGCAGTCTCAAGTCGTTTGTTCGCAATCTGGAGTTTCTTTGAGGTATTTATCAAAGAGAGCTCATTGTTTTGAATACTTTGAAAAATAGGTGCGATTATCATCACTGCCGCCGCAATGATCATGATAAGGATGGCAATGAGCTGGTAAATAGTATCATCATAGGTACTCAAAAAGTTCTTGCGTTCATACTGGGCGATCTTTTTTTCATAAGCGATGATCTTGTTGATGACCTCGTCCATATGCGTCACGTTTTTTGAAAGGATATGTGAAGAGAGTTTAGCAAGGCTTTGCGCATTAAGTTCGGAGATAGCTGTGCTTAAGCGTTTTAGATAATTGCTGGAGTGGATTACCTCCTGGTTGGCATACTGCAGGTAGTCAAGTTCATAGTCTCTCTTGAAATGGGATATGTACGATGTCCAGATAGAGAGTATCTCCTGTCTACTTAATGCAATCTTCTCGGCGGCTTCTGCAGGGAGTATGTTTCCGTTTTTGAGCTGATGGAAGACAAGGCTGATATCTCGGTTGTAGATATTTTGCATACGGCTGAGTTCCGTGACGGGTATGTAGCTCCCGAAATAAAGAGAGTCCATGTTCTTTTTCATCTTGTACATATTGAGATAGCCGATAGCGCCGATAAGGGTAAGCCCCATGACGACAAGTCCAAGAAGGATATATAGCTTTATTCTCAGAGGCAAACTGTCTATACGCTTCAATGGACTCTCCTTTTTAGTATAATGCCAAGCAAACTTAGTTCCCAAAGGAAAAAATATGGAAAACACGGAAAGTATTGAACTCGACAGCCAAGAACTTTTTCTTGGCCTGGCTATGGTACTGCATTCGACGGCAGGTAATATAGACGAGGGGAAACTCAGCTATGAAGATGCCAAAGAGGTCTATTTGAAGGTCTTGCCTGAGATCGCGAGGATGATCCTTCAGGAACACAGTGATGAAGAGATGATCGCAGCGGCTAAAAAGATGGGGGGTCTGTTAAACGAGATCGCAAAAGACAAGGGTGTCGAGATCAGCGAATAGTATTAGTTCAGTATCAGGTCAAGAACAAGATACAGTCCGTAGAGCAAGAGTGCGATCAGAGAAAAGACCAGGATGATCCTGAGCAATAGTGCCGCAATGACACGAAGGATGGTCAATGCTCTGGCCCGCATCTATTTCGCCTCGTAAGGAACGGTACTCAGGCCTTTTTTTGCCGCATAGTCCATCCCGCCAAGCAGGTTGATGACATTCATGTGCTCTTCTTTGTCCAGGTAGTCTGCCAGCATCGCTGTACGGTTGCCGACGTGACAGATGATGGCAAACTTCTCTCCCTCTTTTACATGTGAGCGAAGTTTACGCATGAAAACAGGGATGTTATAGTTTCCGAAGACATCAAAAAATGTCAAAGGAATGGCACCTTTAAGGAGTCCTGTCTCTCTCCATTCGCCCAGTGTTCGGATGTCGATGATCTTGATATCCGAATCGACAAGCTCCTGGCTCGGGTACTGATTGATGACTTCGGCTAGAGCAGAAGTGATCATAAAAAGCAGGCTTAATACAATTTTATTCATTTTAATTCCGTCAGATAGTCTAAAAATTTATTACGATAGAATTATACAAAAAAAGCAGTGAAAGATATGGCTTCTGATAAAAAGATAGAAAATGCCCAGCGTTTACGTTATGTCCGTTTACTGGAGCGTTTTTTCAAGAGTGTTGTTTCTTATCTCTCCAAAAGTGAAGAACCGACCAAAGAACAATATATCAAACGAATCGAGAACAACTCGAAGTATCTAGACAGGATAGAACCTGTTGCCCTCTATAAGAGTGAGCTGACAGAACTGGAGGCTCTGGTAAACAAGATGAAGAGCCTGGCCTCAAGTGACAAGAACATAGATGAAATAGCCAAAGAGATCCTGCACAGTGCCAATAAACTTGAGCAGAGCAACAAAAACAGGCGTTATAAAAAAGATAAACACAGAAGCGACAAGTTTAAAGACTGGCAATAGCAATGACCTTCATCAAAAAGTTGGAGTATGTTTTTATTCTGGCCGTTTTCCTTGCCTTGGGCTATATCGCATATAATTGGTATGAGAGCAGGCATTTTAAGCTGAACCCGCTTTCTGACGCTACACAGGAAGCCATCAAGCAGAGACAAGATGAGGTCCTGGCTCTGATCCGAAAACATTATGGATTGGATATGGACATCCCCTTGATCGTATCGGATCGTTTCAGCAGCCAGTTGTACGGACTGACACAATACAAAGACTCGAAGATAAGAATCTACCTTAACAAAAAACGTTTTAAAGAGAGTGAAGCGTATATGCTTGAAGAGGTTATACCTCATGAGTATGCCCATGCGCTGATCTTTACACTGAAAAAAAGCCTGAGTAGAGATGGGCACACTGTATTATGGCAGAAGATCTGTCTGGAGCTTGATGGCAAGCGATGCGAGCGTTATGTTGATAATGAGGAAATTATTTCTCAGAAGATGAGCTTTTAGAAGTGAATGACAAAACGTGCCCCCTTGGTGCTTTTCTCTAGGGTCAGGGTCCCGTTGAAGGTATCTTCGACAATGCGTTTACACATATGAAGACCGACACCACCATTTTGATCCCCTTTGGTACCGGTGTAGGCTTCAAAAAGAGTCTCTTTGATGGAGGGATCGACTCCTTCTCCATTATCGGACACCTCAAGCTCTTTTCCAGTCTTGTCCAGGCGAATGACGACCTTCGCACCTTTTATGTTTTGGGATAAGAGAGCATCTTTGGCATTGTTGATAAGGTTCAATAACACATGTGTCAGAAGGTTGCGTTGACCGAACACCGATGAAGTGTCATTATAGATCTCAAGATGCAGTGCAATCCCTTTTGATGTCAGTAGGGGTGATATCATGTCAGCGCTCTCCTGAATAACGGCTGCAATGTTGAAGTCCTCTTTAGGCTGGTCCGGTTTTGTGAAATTGTTGAAGTCAATCATCGTCTGTGACATATGAGCTATCTGAGTCTCTATTTTTTGAAATTCCTCTATGATGGTCGTATGTTTAAGGATGCCGAGATCCTCTTGTATATGCAGGTTCTGTACGATCGCCGAGATGGTAGAAAGGGGTTGCTTCCACTGATGCGCGATGTAGTTCGTCATCTCACCCATCGCAGCCATCTTTGACTGTTGGCGCAAGAGTTCATCCTTTTTTCTGTTTTCCTGAACTTCGAGTGCGACCTTTGTCTTCAAGTCGGTATTGAATTCCTGAAGCCGCTTGTCATATTTCAGACGAACAGATTCCAGAAAGATGGCGATGACGGTCTCGATCCCCAGGCTGATGAACAAGACGACAAGCAGTATGGGGTCATATGGAAGTGTAAGGGGACGGTATATCTGAAAGAGGTAGACACCTGCGATGACCATTAAAAGAGAAAATATCCAGTAGCTTCCAATCTTGTGACCTTTAAGCATAATGGCAAAAAGTGGAAAGTAGAAGAACCAGAAGAAGCCCGTATTTGCTATGCCACCTTGAAAGATAGTGGTAAAGTAGGTGATCAGTAAGATTATCAAGATTATTGTACTGACATGGTTGATATTACGTTTGAGACGAAAATAGAAGAAAGCGATGAATAACAGGACGATATTGATGATATTACTCAATGCAAACAGCATCAAGCCATGTTGGATGTTGAGGTAAGTAAAAAAGAAAAAGACGGGCGTTGAAACGAGAATGATAAAGTTGATAATAATGATACGTTTATTATCCCACAACAGTTTTTCAGGTTCTTTACCGGAGTGAAGGACATCATATAAAAAAGCGGATATTTTAGACATTGCTCTTCTTATAGTTTTATGTTATTCATTGTATCATAAGTTTATATGAACACATTACCTACAGGGGTCGCACATCAAAGTATACGTTCTTATTTCTTTTATCTGCTGGAGACTTTTTGCACAGATGGAAGATGTCAGGTTCGCATCAGAATCACCCGATCCTGAATCCACAAAGGGCATCACAATACTTGACAGCAAGGTGCTGGATTTTGATGATTTTAAGGGGCTTTCTTTCGTTGGTATATCTGATCTTGCCTATGACGCAGAAGGATTACTCTATGCTGTCAGTGACAAGGGGTATCTTTTTGGACTTGAAGTGTCAATCGCGGAGAATACAATACAGGATATGAGAATCAGGCATGCGTATCGGCTCAGGAGTAAAGCGGGAAAAGTACTCCCAAGGAAAAAAAGTGATGCGGAGGGTCTGGACTTCTCTAAGGGTGCATTACTCATCTCATTTGAGAGAAAACCCAAGGTCTCTGTGTTCAAGCTTAATGGTGTGAAGATTAAGAACGTATCCATTCCACCTGTTTTAGAGGATATCAATAACTATCAGGGGAAAAACAGTGCCTTGGAGTCCGTTGTCATGCACCCCGACTTCGGTCTGATCACTGCGCCTCAGCGTCCATTAAAGCATGAGGATGAAAAGGTACATACCTTGTACAGTCTTGAAAAAAGATGGCGTTTTAAAGCTGATGCGGATATAACTGCGATAGAGACCATGTCTGATGGAAGCCTTCTTGTGCTCGAAAGGGAGTTTCGCCTATTGAGGATGAGACATACCATATGGCTTAAAAAAGTTCCTCTCAAGACGTGTGTGGACGGTTTTTGTCAGGCTGATACTTTGGCAAAACTGGACAGTGCAGATGGATGGAGACTGGATAATTTTGAAGGATTGGCGCGTATAGGTAAAGACAGGTACCTGATGATTAGTGATGATAATGACAGCTTTTTACAGGAGTGTATTGTCGTTTTATTTCAGGTGAAGTAGATAAAGGCGTATGGGCTGAGCGTGTAGATCAGCCCATGCCGAATAACTTAAAAGTTGTCATATTTCCAGAGTTGAAAATCGTTCCAAAGCTTGGAGACATCCTTTCCTTGTGCACGTGCTTTTTTTGCCCAGTAGGTACACTCTTTATAATCAGGTAGAACACCGTCGCCATGACAGTAGATGAGGGCCAAGTTGCTTTGGGCATCGGCATGCCCCTGTTCTGCCAAGGGTTTCCATAAAGCCAAAGCGGTCTTGAAATCACCTTTTCCGATGGCTTCCCAGCCTTTTTCATAGTCTCCGGCATAGAGTGTTATGGTCAATAATAGTAGAAAAAAGAGTTTGATGAGGAGTCCTTTTTTAACGCGATTATAGCGATAAATCATTAAGATGCAACTTTAGACTCCATGGAGCTAAAGTCTGAATTTATTAAGCAGTATCTGACAGGTCTCGATGTCAAAACTCTCAACAGCATGGATGAGCTGTTCTGCAATCAAATGAAACTCTTCTATATGCGCTGTTTGATGACAGCTTTCAAGGAGATGGGCAAAGTTTTCAATGCTCTGCATGTCCCCGTCCTCTTTTGCACTCATCAGTGCAGTTGACAACTGCGGACACAGGGGAACATACTTTGTCAGTTCGATCTGTGTGTTATCCATTTCTGCCGGTTCAGGTACTTTGTCGGCAAGGTCTGAGCACTTTACGTATCTGCAGAGTGCTTCGAAGAGTTTTTCGGAGGTAAGCGGTTTTTCCAAGAGAAGATCAAATATCTTGTTGGCTTCATCTTTTTCACTGATCAAGATAGATGCCGTGATGGCGATTACAGGTATATTGTATTGCTCCTTGATAATCCGGGTCGATTCATAACCGTCCATGATCGGCATCTTGATGTCAGTCAAGACAATATCGACATGGTTTTGCTCAATAAGTCTTAAGGTCTCCTCCCCGTCTTTTGCCACCAGCAGTTTACATGGCATCTCTTTGAGGTACTCACACATAAGTGTACGGTTGAGTTCGATATCATCGGCTATTACGATCGTAACCGGTTCAAAAAGCGTTTGTATGGTGTCTGTTCTTGTGCTGACTTCCTGATCTGATTTTGCTATGTTTTTAAGAGTGACAGTAAAGGTGGAGCCTTTATTTATTTCACTTTCAAGCCTGATCTTACCGTGCATGAGCTCAAGCAGCTGTTTGACGATGGCAAGGCCCAGACCTGTTCCCCCATACGTCTTTGTCTTTTGATTCTTCTGCTGGATAAAGGCATTGAATATACTTTCCTGTTGCTCTTTGGGGATACCAATACCACTGTCTTCGACGGTGATGATAAGATCGACATGTGAATTCAGCGAGATGGCCTTGAAGTTAACATGGACATAGCCTTGATGCGTAAACTTTATGGCATTGTTGATCAGGTTGAAGAGAATCTGTCGTAAGCGTACTTCATCAAGCATCAGGGGACAGTCCAGATCCTTATCGGCTTCGATCGTGAATTCAATACCTTTCGAACGTGCTTTGAGCATGAAGATAGGATGAAGTTCGTCAACGATGTCCTGGAGGTGTGTCGGTGAAAGTTCGATCTGCATCTTTCCTGCTTCTACTTTCGAGAGATCCAAAATATCGTTGATGATGGTTAGAAGGACTTTGCCGCTGTTCTTCACAGATTTGACATAATTGAGATTGGTCGGATCTTTTACATTTTGTGCCAAGAGATCAGTAAACCCGATAATAGCATTCATAGGGGTACGTATCTCATGACTCATATTGGCAAGAAACTCTGATTTTAATTTATTGGCCTCTTCCGCTTCGAGGATGGCCTCTTCGAGTTCACTGGTTCGGATAGTGACAAGGCTTTCAAGGTTCGTATTGACTGACTGCAAGGCTTCCCTTGTACGTATCAGCTCCATAAAACGATCTTCCATAAGGATGACCATCTTGGAAAGTACAAACCATTCAAAGATGACAAAGAAAGCATGAAGCAGAACGATATCAAGACCACATCCATAATTGAAGACGATAATTGGGGTATCAAAAAGTTCGATATTGTACTCTTGAAGGTAGTTGAATATAAGGTGATGGATGATGATATAGACTGCACCGGCCGTGATGTTTTTCATATCTCTGTAGATGATAAGAAAGGAGAGGACGACAAAGATATGAAAATGCATCTCCAGGTGTCCGCCGCTTTGCTGGATCATGATAATGGAAAAGGTCAGCAGTATGATGGCTACCAGGTTTCTAAACAGCTGGCTGCCTTTATAATAGGTATAGGCATACCAGCTTAAAAGAAAGAGGACAGCTCCACCGATCGTCCCGAGATAGTAGTCATCAAAGAGCAGCATACCGCCAAGTGAGACAAGAAGCCAGTGAAAAAAGATGAGTTTGAGCATGAATTTGTCGGAACGTTCATACTCTTCATGCCGTAATGGGGAGAACTTGGGTTTGTAAAAAAGCAGACGGACAAGTTTATTCATGAATAAGTTCCTCTATATCTGATTGGATTTGTTTAAAGTCATAGGGATAAGCGGTGTAGATGAATCGTAGCTGTTTTTGATCATTGTCTCTTTTTACAAGGTAGAGATGGGCAGTATGGTCTAACTCATTTTTATCCATGAGTGACTTTGAGAAGTAGACATTAAAGGCCTTGGTATAGAGCCGTATGATATCTTTGTCTAAGAACACGCCTTCAAACTTTGGATGGAAGGCTTTGGCAAAGTCGTCGGAAAGGTCTTTCTCCTGCCTCGTCGAGATATCCAAAAATTTTAGGCCGAGATGTCCTTGTGTCTCATCAGGAAGTTTGGCATACCATTGGCCCAACTCTTCAAGCCGGGGAGTGCAGATCTTATTACAGCCCGCATATCCGAAGAAGACAAGTTCTATCTCATGGTTCTTATCCAGGATCAGCTCGAGCTCGAGGTCCTGTCTAAGTTCAATGCGTGAGATGCCCTTGGTGAAAAAAGTAGGCAGTATGACGACAGCTACAGAGACAAATAGTACCAGTAAGACAAGCAGAGAAGCGGTGAGTTTCTGCTTCATGTCTATTTGTTGTATTTCTTCTTGATATCGACGATGGCATCGATGTTTTCAAGAAGAATGTCGATAAGTCTAGGCTCAAAAGCTTTACCGCTTTCATTTTTCATATACTTGATGACATCATCAAGTGGCCATGCCTCTTTATAGACCCTGTCATGACTAAGCGCATCAAAGACGTCTGCGACGGCAGTAATGCGACCACAGATTGAGATCTCCTCACCTTTAAGCCCTCGGGGGTATCCGGTACCGTCCCATTTTTCATGATGTTCATGCGAGATGGTTGCAGCGATCTGCAGAAGCCTGTGGGTAGACTTTTTAAAGATCTCGTAACCGATGACAGAGTGTCTTCGCATCTCTTCAAACTCTTCATCACTTAATTTCCCTGGTTTGAGCAAAATGGAGTCGGAGATGGCGACCTTACCGATGTCATGCATAGGGCTTGCCATCTTAAGCATATCGACCTCTTTGTCATCCAGACCGTAGTGACGTGCCAACAGTTCAGAATAGAGAGCGACACGGTTGACATGGTCACCTGTCTCTTTTGAGCGAAGCTCACCCATTTCACCGAGGGTGTAGAGTATCTCTTTTTGCGAACTGATGATCCTCTCTTTTGCTTCGACTTGTTTGGTGATGTCCGTACGGACACTGATATATTCAATGATCTCGTTATGGTGGTTCAAGATAGGGATGATGGTTGCTTCGACAAAATAAGCAGTGCCGTCCTTGGCTCGATTCTGTATCGTTCCCTTCCATATCTTTTTATTCATAATGGTGTCCCACATGTTTTTGAATGTCTCTTTGGGCTCATCCGGATGCCGGATAATCTTGTGTGATTTTCCAAGGAGTTCCTCTTTTGAGTATTGGGAGATCTTGCAAAAGGGCTCATTGACATAGGTGATAATACCGCTAGGATCAGTCTTGGAGACAAGGGAACTCACATCAATGGCTTCTTTGTACTGCTCCAGCAAGACATGTGACTCATCGATCTCAGATTGGAGTTTCTGTTTGGCTAAAAAGAGTTCGACATGAGTCTTGACACGGTGGATCAGTTCAAGTTGCTGAAAAGGCTTGGTGATATAGTCTTGTCCGCCATGCTCAAAGCCTTTGTTGATGGCATCCTGGTTTGCATTTGCTGATAAAAATATGATGGGTATATGTGCAGTTTTTGGGTTCTGTCTAATCAGATCGGCTGTTTGATAGCCGTCTAGTCCGGGCATGTTGATGTCAAGCAATATAAGGGCAAACGCTTTTTTTTCAAGCTGCTGTATGCCCGCTTCCCCGCTGGTGGCAAAAATAATATTAAAAAGTTCTGTCGTCTTAAGGACATTGGCAGCAAGCTGGATGTTCTTTGGATTGTCATCAATGATAAGTATATTGTTCTTTTGATGTTGATTGAGCATGCCGTTTTGTCTCACGTTTTTAGGTACTTGTGTATGAATGTATCATAGCGTAAAAATTTTGTTCTAAGTCTACAGTTTCAAACTATATAGATAGATTAAACTACCAGAAGATTATAGAAAATATGATAAATAATTGATATATTTATAATAATTTGTACTAATGATTAAAATTTAATCAATGTTGTTCTATTTTTTTTGAAAAATGTGTCATAATTTTTTCCGTGTTAATACAAGCACTAACTTTTCATCTACGAGGGCACTGTCTTGTCAACATGGTAAGTCCCTTTTATTCAACTCCTTAAATGCAGCGATATTTTTTGATTGTATATCGCTGTATACAAACCTGTTCCCATTTAAGATAATTGTAATTATGTAATTGAGATGCCTGATTCACATTGAAAGTTTAAAATAAAGACAAAAAACAAAATGATTAAAATTTAATCACAATAATTGATTACTGCTTGTTCTCCTCATATATAATTGTAGGCATAAAACATGACATGAGCTATGAGGTTATAAAACCTTATAACATGAATAGATTACTAGGTCCATATGCAAATGTTGTCTGGTCCTAGATTAATCAACCTTCTTTAAGGTTACACGAAGGGATAAAAACCTGGGAGACTCGAGACCTCTTGCCGTGTTTTAACTAAATCAGTCTAGGAGACAAAATGAAATTAACAAAAATGAGTTTGATTGCAGGATTGCTATTAGGTGCAAACCTTTATGCAATTGATAATGTAGAAGTAAATGGGGATGCAAAGCTTTTTTACGGAACACAAGGTGAGACTTTAAATGGTGATCCTGAGATTGATATCTTTGATAAAGATGCAAGTTATGCAGATGTTGGGTTACGTTTAGGCGTGACAGCGGACCTTAGCGAAGGTGTATCAGCCGGTGCTACATTTTTGGCAGTTTCAACACTTGGTCTTGAAAACAACCTGGTTTCAGGTGTATGGTCTGGAGCACATGAGAATCCAAATGGTGCTGTTGATGATGCTTCTTGGTTCTCAGATGCATGGATCGCAGGAACAGCAGGGAAGACAACAGCTAAAGTCGGTCGTCAGACACTTGAGACACCACTGGTGTTTACTGAGACATGGTCAGTTGACTACAACTCGTTTGAAGGTGCTGTCGTTATCAATGAAGATATCCCGGATACAACTTTAGTCGGTGCTTATATTGGAAAATCAAACGGTTTCTCAAGTGACATCAATACAAGTGCAAACATTGGAAGTCTTACATCAGCTGGTGGTAAATTCAACTCTTTCTATAATGGTTTATATATGGCCGGTGTGACAAACAACTCGTTCAAACCATTAACGGCACAGGCGTGGTACTATGACATGCAGTCTTATTCAAAATCTTACTGGCTGCAAGCTGATCTAGATATGGATGGTTTTATTGCCGGTGCACAATATACTAATATCAGTTATTCTACTACAGGTGATAAAGATAATACAGCGTATGGTCTTAAGCTTGGTTATGCAATTCCGGATATGGTAACGATCACAGCAGCGTACTCTTCTGTAGACGATGATGCGGCTAACAACTCTGATGAGAGTGCAAACGGTGTCGTTAACTTTGCGACAAATGGTCAAGGTGCAGGTGCAGCCTCGTCACTTTATACTGAGTTCTGGTGGTGGTTTAACACGGCAAGTCTTCCAGGTGCAGACACAATCGCCGTTACTTTCGAAGGAACTGCGGCAGATGTTGATCTTTTCCTAGGTCTATACAGCTCAGAGATCGAAGTTGGTGGTACAAAAGATGAGGTTGATGAGATCACATTCACAGCATCGAAGTCTTATGGTCCACTGGACACGTCTATCGCTCTTATCTATGATAAGTTTGACACGAATGCAGCAAAAGGTACAGATTATATGAAAGATCTTACTACATTCCAACTATACCTAACGTATAACTTCTAATATAGATAAGCACTATCTATAGACCCCTTCTCTCGAAGGGGTTGCTATTCTTGTTCCACTTCCTTTTTTCTATTTCCATGATTTCGCTGTTTTTAATAAAATCTAGAATTGATTAAATATTAATCAATATTTTGTATATTCAGTAGGATTAAGCCTGTATAATTATCTATAGAAAACATGACATGAGGTTATAAAACCTCAAATGCAATTAAATGATGACTAGGGTTCCGACAGATGCTCTGTGCCTGGACCGAGAGTTATCGACCTCTTGAATAGGGGGTTACACGGAGGGATAAAAGCCCGGGAGATTTTAAAACCTCTTGCCGTGTTTTAATCTAAACCTATTCAGGAGTCTCTAATGAAACACCTCTTCCAATCTACATCAAAACTATTAGTTGCCACATCACTGGTTATGAGTCTTGGCGCATCATCGCTTATGGCAGAAGTCAAAGAGAAGTTCGAAGTATCATGGACGATCTATGTCGGCTGGATGCCTTGGGATTATGCTCAGCAAAAGGGTATTGTCGACAAATGGGCAAAAAAATACGGCATTGAGATCGATCTGGTACAGGTCAATGACTATATCGAATCGATCAATCAATACACAAACGGAAAATTTGACGGTTGTCTGATGACCAACATGGATGCTCTGACTATTCCTGCAGCAAGTGGTGTAGATTCTACGGCTCTGATTATGGGTGATTATTCTAATGGTAACGACGGTATTATTCTTAAAGACAAGAAGAAGTTAAGCGATATCAAAGGGCAAAAGGTAAACCTTGTCGAGCTTTCTGTTTCACATTATCTATTGGCTCGCGGTTTGGAGTCTGTCGGTATGAGCGAACGTGATGTCAAAGTCGTCAACACTTCAGATGCCGATATGGTCGCAGCATACAGCTCGGATGAGGTCACAGCGATGACAACATGGAACCCTCAGCTTAGCGAGATTATTTCAAACAATAAAAGTGCTAACCTGGTCTTTGATTCAAGTAAGACACCGGGTGAAATCATCGATATGCTTGTGGTAAACACAGAAACATTGAAAGACAATCCTAAACTGGCAAAAGCTTTAACAGGTGCATGGTTTGAGGTTATGGCATTGATGAAAAAAGGTGATGAGAAAGCTTTGACATTCATGGCGGAAGCATCGGGTACAGACCTGGCAGGTTACAAAAGTCAGCTTGAGTCTACGATGATGTTCTATGATGCAAGCGAAGCGGTGAAGTTTGCTGTAAGCGATGCACTGCCTGCTACAATGAAAAAAGTAAGCGAGTTCTCATTTGATCACGGCATCCTTGGTGAAGGTGCACCGGATGCTGAGTTTATCGGGATGGAATTCCCTGGAGGTAAGACCTTTGGTGATAAAAACAACATCAAGCTTCGTTTCATTGACACGTATGTGAAAATGGCTGCCGAGGGGAAACTGTAAGGTATCCCTATGAAACGATTAATGAACTTTCGACCGTCAAAAGCGACGGCAATTCTATTAGGACTACTGCCGTTCCTTATTGTCGGTATGTTCTATATCGTAGCATCAGATCTGCGTCTGGCAGAAAACCCGAGCGATAAGCTTTTGCCTTCACTGGCAAGCTTTGGCGAGGCGATCGACAAGATGGCTTTTACACCGAGTAAACGTACCGGCGAATTTCTTTTTTTGGAAGATACTTCTGCGTCGTTGAAGCGTTTGGGACTCGGGATACTCATAAGTGCTGTATTGGCAATGCTTATCGGTATCCCTTTGGGGTTCATTCCCTTTGTTAGGGCAGGTTTTTCACCTTTTGTGGCAGCTTTTTCCATGGTCCCTCCAATGGCCATACTGCCTATCTTATTCATTGTGTTCGGCATGGGTGAGTTGGCCAAAGTCGCATTGATTGTTATCGGGGTCACCCCTTTGATCGTACGTGATCTGCAACAGCGTGTATCCGAGATTCCCGCTGAGCAGTTGATCAAGGCACAGACTCTTGGCGGTTCGACCTGGAGCATCGTCATACGTATTATCCTGCCGCAGATCTTTCCTCGTCTTCTTGACTCTGTGCGTCTGACGTTGGGAACGGCATGGATCTTTTTGATCTCGGCTGAAGCTATTGCGGCCACAGAAGGGCTTGGTTATCGTATATTCTTAGTACGTCGTTATATGTCAATGGATATTATCCTGCCTTACGTCGCATGGATCACATTCCTGGCTTTTCTGTTTGATTATCTTCTGAAGAAGCTGACCTACAAGCTTTTTCCTTGGTACAGTGGTGCAAAGGAGCATGCATGAGCCTGATTACGATTAAGAATCTATGGAAAACATATGGCGACAATGTTGTGCTGGAGAGAATCTCGCTTAATATTGAAGAGGGAGAGTTCTGTACACTTGTGGGACCGTCAGGATGTGGAAAAACCACCTTTTTAAAGATGCTTTTGGGTCAGGAGACACCTTCAAGAGGGACGTTTCTGCTTGATGGTGAGCCTTTTCCCGA
Source organism: Sulfurimonadaceae bacterium (assembly GCA_041572615.1). Lineage (GTDB taxonomy): Bacteria > Campylobacterota > Campylobacteria > Campylobacterales > Sulfurimonadaceae. The sequence goes on along the minus strand of JBFFSC010000012.1, from coordinate 1,416 downwards.
AGAACCCAGCCTGGAACGTGGCATCGTCTTTCAGCGCTATTCCGTATTTGAACACTTGAGTGTTCTGGGAAATGTGTTGCTTGCTATGGAGCTTAAAGAATCGGGCTTTTTCGGAAGACTTTTTGGAGAGAAACGAAAAACTGCCAAGGCCACAGCGATGAAGATGCTCGAGTCTGTCGGGCTTAAAGATGCTGCAAACAAGTATCCAAGCGAGCTTTCGGGGGGAATGCAGCAGCGTCTTTCCATCGCCCAGTCACTGGTCAATAAACCGAAGATACTTCTGCTTGACGAGCCTTTTGGTGCACTTGATCCGGGTATACGTGCAGATATGCATATGCTGATTCTGGATCTTTGGAAGAAGAACAACCTGACCGTGATTATGGTCACCCATGACCTTCATGAGAGTTTTTATTTGGGAAGCCGTCTTCTTGTCTTTGACAAGGTACGACATGACGAACAGGCTCCTAACGCCTATGGTGCGTGTATTACCTACGATATTCCAGTCGGCGATGAAGGGACAATCATGACAAAAGTAGATAAATCAAAAAAAGAAGGAAAAACAGCATAATGATTACAGAACATAAAAATATTAAACCGGAAAATATTTTACTCGACGAGATTTTACCCGGCGGTGCCCGCTGGTCGAAGATCATCAAACGCGGTGACAAACTGCGTATCACGACGAAAGACGGCCTGGGTTCATTATCTGCGATGTTTTACAACGCGGACAATACGGCAGAGCGGTTTAACTCTGCAGATACGGTAAAACTGCAGCATAATGCCTACTTTTGTAAAGGTAGAGTCTTCTATTCAGAGCTTGGCCGTGTGCTTTTCTCTATCACCGAAGATACGACGGACGGGCTCTTTGATGCGATTGCTGGTATCAGTAATCCGCGCATTGTCAAAGAGCGTTTTGGTGAAGGTGATTTCGAACATATCCGAAACCGTTACTACAAAAGTGACAGAGAGAACTTTCTGGTCGAACTAGGCAAATACGGTATGGGAAAACGTGACATGATCCAGGCTATCAACTTTTTTAGAAGAGTCGATGTCAAAGATGAGAGTAGACTTGAGCTTTCAGATAAGCGTGCCGAACCCGGCAGCTATATCGAACTGCGTGCCGAGATGAATGTCTTGCTTCTGCTTTCAAACACACCCCATGTTATGGAAGAGGGTGAGTACAACCCGAGTGATGTCCAGTTGACACTGTATAAAGCAGCACCGGTAACAGAAGATGACTACTGTATGAATTTCAGTGTACAGTCTCAACGTGCTTTTATCAACAATGCACGCTATTTTGCCTAAGGAGAAACAATGAGCAGAGATATTAAGGACGCAATATATAATGAAAAGGTTGCCGCCGGAGTGCCATGGAGCCATGTGGTCAAAAAAGGTCAGACCCTTCGTATCGTCGAC
>JBFFSC010000011.1:0-26445 GCA_041572615.1 Sulfurimonadaceae bacterium | reverse complement strand
GCATGAACAAACTCTTTAATAGTGTTGTAGACCGGTGTCGGAGTAAGGTATGTTGAATAGTCATAGACTTTGTCCTCGAATTGTACGGCCACTTGTTCACTGATGCCTTGTCTATCCACGGAGAGTGAAAAACAGACGTTCTGTTCAATATTGTCTTCATTAAAATAGATTTTTCTAGGCTTCTCTTGCAGGCCCAGATAAAAATCATATTGATAGACCTGTATGGAGTCATCGATCAGTTCATCAATAGGATCGATGTCAGGGTCCTTTTTACCATCGACGATGAGATCACAAGAGGAGCAGTCATCCAAACATAAGAGTTCAACGCTTTCTTGGTGCGGGATACTCTGGAGATACTCTTTCAGGTTTTGAAGCGTCAGTCGCGTGACAGGATTGTTAAAGTTTTGCAAATTGTTAACAGCTAACATGTAAACGACTCCTATTATCACGACAACAATGATCAACTCAATTAAAGAAAAAGCTCTTTTCAAAAAACCTACTTACACTCACTCATACGGATATCAGCCTTTTCGTCTTTACCGCCTTCTTTTCTGTCTGCACCCAGAGAGACGAGTTCAATCATCCCGTCATCATTGGTATAGGCAAACGCATTTCCCCATGAGTCTTTTGGAAGTTTTGCATCTTTAAAATATCCAGAAGGTGAGTAGTTCGGGTATTTCTCTTTATCAGGGTTTTCGACCAGGGCTTGAAGACCCTCTTCTGTAGTAGGATAAACACTGTTATTGATCTTGAACATGTCAAGGGCGCCGTTGTAGATACTTTTCATCTGTACGCAGACAAGTTTACGTTTGGCTTCTTCGCCCTTGCCAGTTAGGCTAGGCATGACCATGGCTGCCAAGAGCCCGAGAATCACGATAACGATCATTAGTTCTATTAAAGAAAAACCATTTCTGAATTGTGTTTGCATATCTATAACCTTTGGTCGAATCTGTCATCCAATATTGCTGTCTTAATTTTTAAAACAGAGGATGTTTGAATGTCGAAATTGTAATTCAGGTTGGTTACAATGAGATTACTTTTATAAATTGAATCTAGAGGGTATATCTGTTTGTTTAGTGTAGATTTTGCGAGATAAGCAGTAGTAAACCTCTTGAAAGTGTCAAAAGGTTTTTGTTATTGAAATGTAGATGATTTTTCTATTGGCTGGAAAGATATAAACGTAATATAGTTTTTTAAAGTTTCAAGAGTTTAACGATCTCCTGGGCTAAGTGTTCTGAATCTTTGCCTTCGGTGTTGATGACCGTGTCGGCACACTCAAGGTAATGCGGATGACGTTTTTTCATCAATTTTTTTGCTTTTTTCATATCTTGCAGGAGCGGGCGTTTTTTTAATTTACTTGCGGCATTGTCACAAGCGTTGATCCGTTCAAGTATCGCGTCAAAGGAGGACTCGAGGTAGATGACATGAGCGATCTTTTGGAGGTTGCCGACATGATAAAAACCGCCGCCGACGGAGATGATGGTGTTTTGCACACTTGTCTCTAGCCAGTGGGATACTTTATTTTCGCAATCGCGGAAATAGGGTTCGCCTTTTTTCTCAAAGATCTTTTTGATCTTGGTGTTTTCCATACTTTCGATAATATCGTCAGTGTCTATCGCGATGCGGCCTGTCATGGCGCAGAGCTCACGTGCAAGCGAGCCTTTTCCAACACCCATAAAACCCATAAGAATAATGTTATTGTTTTTCATGAAAAAATCATAACAGAAAAATATTATATGTAGATAATATCACTTGGATTTTTCATAGAGCGGACGGCAGGTCATGCAGAGTCTTGCATAGGGCTTTGCTTTGAGCCGTGAGACGCCGATCTCTTCTGAACACATCTCACAGACATTGTAAGTACCTTCTTTGATCCGGTTCAATGCATGTTCGATGTCAGCGAGTTCAGATTTTTGCTGATCAGAGATGACCTGTTCGATCAGGGCATCACTGCGCATCGATGCAAAATCCATATCATCATTGTTCTCCTGGGTCTGTAACTGGTTTAACTCCTGCGAGGCAAGGTCCACGTTTTGAAGAATGTGCTCTTTTGCACTTAATAGTTGTTCTTTGAAAAATTCTAATTCTTTGGCTTGCATGTCAGATCCTTTTTAACAAGTCTAATACTTAATTGAACCCTTTTTTAGCATAAAGTTTTCTTATAAAAATAAATTGATATTGATGAGTGTAATAAGAAGAGAATCTCATTAAAAACAGGCTGCTGACAAAATAATAAAACAGCCTGTGTAGTCAAGTCGGAGAATTGGCCGGTACCCGGCCAGATGTGTTTTTGTACTTAGGAGAATGTACAATTGTTCTTAGAACGTGTATGAGGCAATAAAACGCACATGATTCTGTCTACGCTCAGTAACACCACCTGCAGTAACGCCATTATATTCACTTACGCGCCATGCATTAAAGATTTTAAACATCCATGCTTGAGTCGGTTTATATACTAGAACAAAGTCTGCTTCATAGGCATTGTCATTTGCAGCCATTGCCGCACTTGGTGAGTTACTTAGATGTGTTTTTGACTGGCCATACTGTGCATAGTCAGCCATGAACTTCATTCCTTTCATGATCACATAGTGTGCACCGACTTTATAGGCCTTTACATCTTTTCGATAGGCATTACGTGAGAAGATCGAGCTTGTGTAGGCCGGGTCTGCACCCCATGCATTGATAAACTGATCTCCACTGCTGGATTGGTTGTAGGCAGCAAATACACCCATCTTTTTATTGCCAAGCGCAACCTTGGCACCGTAAAGGTCGAAATTTACCTGACCGGCAAGTTCTTTACCTGTGTCGACCTGTTTAAGATACTGGGCACTGAGTGTTGCTTTAACTCCATCCGATACAGGTATGGCGTAGTTCGCATCTACATAGTATTCATTGGCAATGTCATAGCCATGATAAGCCCAGAGATTCACATCCAGGTTTTTCATTCCTTTGTAGGTGATTCCTAATGCTGACACTCCGTCAGTTTTATTATCACCGTCTGTTCCCAGGGCTGCCACACCCATGTTATAAAACTTTGCCTGGTCTACCGAACCTACCGGTGAAGTGTTGTTTGCCCCACTAAAAGATGGTGCAGCGACAATACCAGCAGTTCCGGTTTTCTCACCGATGAGACCGTAGTCAGTCATCGCACGGGAACCAAAAGACATTTTTGTGATATGCGCGGCAGTCAAAGAAAGACCATCTATAGCATCTGTCCCGACCACATAAGCTTCATAGAAACTTGGCATCAAAGACCATCTGATCGTTGTCAGCGGTGTGTTGAGGTTCTGACGACCGGCCTTAGCATGGAACATATCGTTTTTGTAGGAGAGGTATGCCTCACCCATTAGCGCTTTTGAGTCACCACGGTAATCAACAAAAAGACCTTTTGCAGGTTTGTATTTACCCGGGCTGTCCCAAGCAGTCGCTCCAGTATCGCCATTGGCGTACATACCGACACCTATTTTCAATCCATCGGTCAAAATGTCCGGTGTATCATACTTTAGTTTGACGAGATAACCGCTACCACTGTTTGGCGCAAAGCCATTTGTCTTGTCATGTAGGATATGCATCGCTTTAAGTTGAAGCTCTACATCTCCGGCATCTTTACCGTCAACTTTGACATCCGCCGCTTGTAGCAGTGTACAGCTTAGCAGTGCTGCTGTAGACAGGGCAATTGATCTTTTCATTTATCCATCCTTTTGTTTTCGTCTAAAACACATCATCATGATGTCCTTCCCTTTTAGACTTTCTGGAGAACAGTATAAGAAAATAATATAAATGTTAGGTTAGTTAAATGTTAATGAATTGTTAATATCCATAAAAAACAAGATTATTTTTATTTTTTAAGAAATTTATTAAACTTTATAATGGAAGTCCGGCATATCTGCGGATAATATCCGCAGATGGTAGAGGATTACTCGATAGTGATGGTCTTGGATTTAAGTGTGTAGAACTTACTTGCTACAGGGTCTTTGTCCAGACCGAACTTTTTGGCTGCTTTAGGCTTGACCAGGAAGTATCCCAATGTCATATGGACTTTGTCCCCTTTTTCCAGTTTTTTATCGTAACGGACGACACGTTTTTCATTGTGCTTGATCATCGTGTCTTTTACAATGGAATTGGCGATCCATGGCGGTGTCGGTTTTCCGTCCTTGCCGATAACACGGACAAATACCTCGGTTTTCAACTTCTTATTTTTCCCGTCTCTTTCGATGGCGACGCGAAGTTGTGCGACACGTAAAGGATGCAGCAGCAGCGCGTGCGAGCTTTTATTGTTAACAGCTACATCGAAGTTGTCGATGTTCTTCAGCAGTTCAAGGTCGATATATTGTGCCAGCATATCCTGGTGGGAATGGGCACCCGGAAAACCGTGGAAAGCATGCTCTTTGCGTTCATGTTTGTTTGAGACAGAACCGGCGACTTTTGGCATATGGCAGGATACACAGTTTGCGCCATCAAGCTCGTTCTCATTATTGGTAGAGCATACATTTAGCTTTGCCTTGTTCTGTTTGTGTGAATGGCACCCGATACAGACGTTTCCATTGTTGAAGTTTTGGTTGTCCGATGATATCGTATGATAGGTAGACGTAACGGCGTCTTTCAATGTACCGTAATAGTGCTTCTCTTTTTGAGAGATGACATTCGTATTTGATTTTCCCATTGGCTTGATCGACTCAATGCGGTGACAGTAAGCACAGGATACGGCTTCATTGTGTGTCGTATTGTCCGGATCAGGCATGCCTTTTGTCCCTTTTGAAAGCATATCAGAAAGGTTGTCGGCTGCCGGTGTGTGACACTTTCCGCAGACGTATTTCTGTTTTTTGGTATTGATCGGGTGTTTGTCCCAAACCGCTTTATGAATAGGGTCTTTGTAGATCGTCGCATTTTGGTGCATGGAAGAGGTGAACTCCTCATAGATCGTTGGGTGACAGCTTTTACATTCGCTGCTCGGAGCAAATGAGGTGCTGGCGTAGAGTAGTTGTGTCAGTAAGAGCAGGCTTGCGTATAAGAGCACTTTCATAGAAATCCTTTGGGATTGATTGAATTGATTGAAAATTATATGAAAGTGCTGTGAACAGGGCATTAACTCTTTATTAATAGAATGTTAATGCTTTGGAGTTTTATACAATTCAAGAATAAAGCAGTTCACTCCCTCGTTATGCTCTTAAGAGAGTGAAAAACCGTGTTTGACGAGGATATAGTAGATGATGTAAAGGCCGAGTCCAAAACTGTCCTCGACGTTCATATCACATTTGGTGAAGGGCTGGATGTAATGTTCCAAAGGGTTTTTCATTGGCTCGCCGCGGCTGCAAAAAGAGAGACGTTTGTTATCCAGGTGCAAAAAGACTTTCCCGTCATCAGAGTATTTCATACCGTTGTCGATGAGGTTTTTGAAGACAATGCTCATCAGGTCAAAATCAGCTTCAATACTCTCGTTCGCAAGATTGTGCTCTATACTTCCCGGTTCCAAGAAAAGCAGATCAATCGCATTATCGAAGATGTCCGCGAGATGATAGTTTTTTTTGTCGATGTAACAGTCGCATGAGGTGACATTCTCGATCTGGAGGAACTCTCGCATCAGGAGGTTGAGCCGGACAAAGACATCGCTGAGTATCTCTTTGGTGCGTGAGGGCTCCAAAAACTCCAGCGACAGCTGTCCTTTGGTGACGGGTGTCTTGAGCTCATGGGTGATATTACGCAAAAATATTGCACGGGAGTTCATCATCGCTTGTATCTTGTTGACAGCTTTGTCAAACTCATTGGAGACTTCGGCAATCTCATCTTTTCTTTCGGAAGCGAGGTCAAGCTCCATCTCTCCTTCGCCAAAACGGCGGATTTGCATCTGAAGGTGTTTGAGGGGATAGATGCTGATAGCAATGGAAAGAAAGAGAGCAAAGAGTACGATGACAAAACCACCATAAAGCCACCAGACATAATAGACATGCACCGGTTCGGTCTTGAGGTCCTTCATCACCATCTCTCCGACACTGCTCGGTGCGACGATATAGCGCTCTCCATCTTTCTCAAAAATGTCAAATTCACCCTTGGCACAATAAACCGTATCAAACTTCTCTTCTGTGATGATGTCTTCATACAGTTCAGGGTCCGATATTATCTCAATGTTGTCAGACTTCAGGGCATGCAGCAGTTGCTCTTTACTTTCTCCGCCAAAGCGCCAGCGCATGACGTTCATGGCGACATGATGGTAGTGGACACGGAGGTTTTCTCTGACAGAAGTGAATTCATGGTCATACATGATTTTAAACAGCCCCGTCATTGCGATTAGAGCAATAATAAAGAAGAGGCTGATCCGTAAAAGGATCGAGTGTCGGTTCACAGTTTCATCCTGTAGCCGATACCGCGTATCGACTCGATATATTTCGGTGAGCGGGGTGTATCGTTCAATTTAGAGCGTAAGCGACTGATGATGACATCAATGCTGCGCTCATCACTCTCCCAGTTGAGGCCTTCGACACCATCGAGGATGGCACCTCTGCTCAGGACCATCCCACGCTGCTTAAGGAAAAGGGACAAGACACCGTATTCGGCAACGGTCAGTTCGAGCGGGGTGCCCATGTGCGCAATCGTCATCTTTGCACTATCGAGAGTAAAGTCATCATAATTCTCTTCTTCGGCATGCGTGGATGAACCCTTTTTCCGTCTTAGCATCGCTTGAATACGTGCGACGAGTTCACGGGGGTCATAAGGTTTTGGCAGGTAGTCATCTGCTCCTTTTTCAAGCCCGAGGACTTTATCACTGACCTGGTCTCTTGCAGAAGAGATGATGATGGGAATATCATGCGCATTGGAAATCTGCTCACATAGGAAAAGCCCATCCATCTTCGGTAGGGTGAGATCCAATATGATCAGGTCATAACGCTCTGTTTCAAGTTGTCCCATTACGGTTGTCGGGTCAGCATTTACGTCAACTGAGATATTACAGTTGTCAAGATAATTGCATAACAGTTCAGCAAGAACAGGATCATCCTCGATCATAAGGATATGTGCGCCTTTAACATTCATCGATACTCCTAGTTGTGCGAAAATATTAACACAAGAGTGTTAATTTATTGTTAAGAAAGAAAGGTCTTGAGTATATCTCATACGGACAATATGGCGCTTTTAATGTATAATGTTTGATTATAGATAAGAAAGGCTCTTTCATGTATGCTAAATCAATGTTTAAAATACTCTGTACAGGCATTTTGATGTTAGGTGTTAATACTCTGCAGGCCCGTCAAAACTATTCAGAACAGGGAATAAAGACCTATATCAAGTTGTGCAAGAGTTGTCATGGGAACCCTTACAAAGGTGCGGCTATGTACACGACAAAAGAGTGGAAAAAATTGTTCAAGAAAGGAGATGAGAAGATCTTGTTTATTCATCAGGGGAATGAAAAGGCAATGCATGCTCTGAGTAAGTCATATTACAAGAGCCGTCGGCGTCATCTGGTTAAATTTTTGATTAGCAGCGGGAGCGACTCGGGAGTTGTTCCTGCATGTGACGGTAACTTTTGCGGTGACTAAATCCATAAATACAGATAGTGTATAATTAGCCCATGTATAAAAAAGTATTGATTTCATTTTTATTGATCACACTCGCGACATTATCATCAACCCAGGTGGTTGACAGGGTGAGTTCGGATCAGCTGGACAAGGCATTTACACGTTCAGTGACGGTGTTTGCCATCGCAAGAGGTCTTAATGGGCTGATCTCAGTGGTTCAGGGTACTGAAGTGTATGCCACACCAGCAGGTGTCGGTGTGAACTTTGCAGTCGGAGAGATCGTCGATCCGATGAATGACATGGTCGAACGGTTTTCATGGGTGATGTTGATGAGCTCCGTCTCTTTGGGCATTCAAGAGATTATGCTGCAGCTGGGACAGAGCAAGGTTATTCAGGCCCTCTTGGCCCTAAGTGCGTTAGTCATGCTTGCAATGCTTTGGTTTCCAAAGTTGTGGCACGCTCCAAGTTTCAATTTTGTCTTTAAGACGGTGAGTATATTTGTGTTTTTACGCTTTACGGTTCCTTTGCTGCTTTTGTTGAATGAAGGTATCTATAACTATATACTCGAACCAAAGTATGAAGAGTCCAAGGCCGCTTTGATATTTTCAAATGATGAGATCAAGGGGCTTGTGGATGAAGTACAGGTCAACCAGCAGAAACAGGTGCATGTCCAGAGGTTTCAAGAGGACTCCCTGATGCAAAAAGCGCAGAACTATTTCAATGAGACGATACAGACATTAAACGTGAAAAGACAGTTGCAGCTTCTTCGGGCCAAGTTTAAAAAACTGTTGAAGAACCTGGAGGACAAGTTTAACTATGCCATCGACTATATTGTGGTGCTGATTACGATCTTTGTGGTGCAGAACCTCCTTCTGCCGCTTTCGGCTTTGTGGCTGTTCTACAAACTCTTCAAAAGGTTTATAGAGACAGACCTCTCCCGGCTGCTGTCCACCAAAACCGATCCTATAGCGTAAATTAGAGCTTTTGTAGATTAAGTGTCTTGGCCAGCCCCAGGTCATCGAGCAGCTCATGTAATATAGGATTGCCGGCTTGAAGGTTCAGCCGTATACCGTCTTGGTTGACGATCTTTACAAGATAGCCGATCAGAGAAGAGTTGATGACAAGCGAATCATAGATCTTCAGGATAATGTTGTGATGCTTTTTTTGTATCTCTTCCAGGCTGTTTTTTATCATATCAAAGTCAGATACCGAGGTGATGTTCCCTTTGATTGAGAGTGTGTTGTTGTCATTTTCCAGTTGCATTAGAGTTCCTTTGGTATGTATTTATGTATGATGACATGATCACCCTTCTTTGAGTAATATATGGCATCTACTATCTTTTTGGCGATCTTGAAACCGCGTCCGTTGACACTTGAATGATCGAAGAGCAGTTGTTTGAAGATCTCAGTGTCAAAACCATTCCCTTCGTCCCCGATATCAAACCTCAAATCTTTTCCCCTGCCGTGAGGAGTGATGAGATAGTTGATATAGATGTTCTTATGTGAGTGTAAGGCCTCCCTTTTTTCAAATTCAGCATTGAGTTTCCCTTTTGAAATGAGCTCTTTCTTCTCCAGATTGGAGATGCCGAGGCTCCCATGTTCATAGGCGTTCATTATCATCTCGCTAAAGACCATCCCCAGTTTGGCTGTGTGAATATGGTCGACGCCGTGTTGCTTGATATATTCATGAAAACCTTCGATGACCTCTTCTACTTCAGCAAGGCGGGCAGAACAGGTCAGAGTGACCCCTTTTTTTTCTCTGAGGTCATATTTCTTGAAGAAGAGGAGTGTGATGTCATCGTCAGGGCTGTTGATCTTTTCGTAGACTTTTTTTAAAAAGGATGAACAGGATTTCGAGTTCTGAAAGTCTTGTTTCAGAGATGAAAAATAGAGGTCTCCATTATCAAGTCTGCTTTCGATCAGCCCGTCACTGCAAAAGAGCATTTTAGTACAGTCTTGTATCGAATAGGAGGCCACATTGAATTCACTGTTATGTTTTGAGATAGGTTGATTGTTGGCTTTGATCTTGGTGATGCTGTGTTCACTTTCATACAGGAGTATGGGAGGCATCGCATAGGATGAGACGTCAAGTCTCTCTTTGGAAAAATCGATTTTTACAAAGAGGACCGCCAGGACCTCCTCATCCAGAAGATTTTTGATCATAAACTCGTTAAAGGTCTTGATGAAGGTAGGCAGGTTAAAGTCTGTTTTCACAGTGTCAATGAGATGATTGATAAAGCTTGAAGCCACAATCGACGTGACCGAGGCGGAGACACCTTTACCCATGGCATCGATGATGAAGAAGAAACAGCTGTTTGCATCCAATGAACGGATAGAGTAGGTGTCGCCGCTGAGAATCTCATGGGGACGGTATGAGCCGTCAAGGTACCATAGAGTCCTATTGTCGGGGCGCATGTGATATTGATAGTAGAAGTCGTTCTTGATGGCCTGGTGTTCTTTTAAAAAGGCACGATGCTGTTGAGAGTTTTGGTATTCGTTTTCTTGCTCTTGTGAAGGATTGTGCATAAGTACCCTTTGTTCGTCAAGGTATACTTTAGACAAAAAAATGTTAAAGATTGTTTATAAATATTTCTTATTTCTCTCTCTTTTTGCAAGATTTAGTTTAATGCATATGTCATCATCACAGTCTTTTAAAAGGTAATGACCTTCCAGTTATTTTGAAGGGCATGGGTCAGCATCTCTCCAGTATGTGTGAGTTCGACACCCAAAAGTTTCAGATCATCGGACACCCCGTAGTCATCGGTACAAACGATACAAGCCTGGAGTTTGACACCTGTAGAAGCGATCTCTTTGACTCTGTTCTGGAGTCCTTTGTCTTGACTCAACAGTTTGGCCGAAGGCCCCCATATCATCAAGATAGCCTCATCCCAATAGTTGCGCGGAAGCATGACGCCTGAGTACATAAGGACGAGTTTTTCAGCGACCTCTTTGTCTTGAGAACTCCAGACGATTAGTAACCTGTTCTTCATCACAAGCCTTTTTATTTCACAGTATACCATCACTGTAATCACTATAAGCCCATTTATACAATAGGTTTTGTATAATGCCGCAATTAATGTAGCATTGCTACAATGGAGAGAAGATGATTACCTTTAGTGATTTGCTTTTAAAACTTCAGATGTTCTGGAAGGAACAGGGGTGTAATATCGTTCAGCCTTACGATATTCCTGCGGGAGCGGGGACATTTCACCCGGCTACGTTCTTGCGTTCTTTGGATTCTAAACCATGGTCGGTAGCCTATGTCGCGCCAAGCCGTCGTCCGACGGATGGCCGTTATGGTGAGAATCCAAACCGCCTGGGTTCTTACTATCAGTTCCAGGCTCTGATCAAACCGAGTCCGGATAATATCCAGGAACTTTATCTGAAGAGTCTTGAGTATCTGGGGTTGGATCTGTCTGAACATGATATCCGTTTTGTCGAGGACAACTGGGAATCACCGACACTCGGTGCATGGGGTCTTGGCTGGGAAGTCTGGTTGAACGGTATGGAAGTGACTCAATTTACCTATTTCCAGCAGGTCGGCGGTATTTCGTGTGATCCTGTAGCTGTCGAGATCACTTATGGGACAGAACGTCTGGCGATGTACCTTCAGGGCGTTGACTCAGTTTTTGATATCGTCTGGAATGAGAATGAATATGGCAAGACACTCTACAGAGATATTCATAAAGAGAGCGAGATAGAGTTCTCAAAATATAACTTTGAAGTCGCGAATACGGATATGCTGTTTGCAGATTTTGAAGCCAAAGCGGCAGAGTGTAAGGCGGCTTTGGACGCTGGTCTCCCGCTTCCTGCGTATGATTTGTGTATGGCGGCTTCAAACACCTTCAATGTCCTTGATGCCCGCAAGGCGATCTCGGTTACCGAACGCGCCAACTACATCCTGCAGATCCGTGACCTTTCAAAAGGCTGTGCCGAGCTCTATAAAGAGCAGGAGGCTGAGCGTAATGAGAGAGTCAAAGCGAATTAATCCACTTTTGTCATGACATCCTTTTTCACAAGGATGTTTTAGTACAATGACACCCATGAAAACCCCGCAAAAGCTTATCGGTCAGATCGAGACCATCATTTATGAGAACGAGAGTTTTTTTATTGCCGTTTTGAGTGATAAGACGAAGATCTCGGGCGAATATGTCGAAGCCCCTGTGCAGAGCCTAAAAGGTGCAGCCGTGACACTCGAAGGTGAGATGGTTGAACACAAAAAATACGGCTCGACCTTTAAATGCAGCTACGTCAAAGTGAACCAGTCTGAACTTTTTTATTTTTTGAACCGTGTGGTCAAAGGCTTTACGAAAAAGCTCACCAGTGATCTTATCGAGAAATTCGGTGAAGAGGGGCTTGTCGATGTTTTAGATAACGATATCGAGAGGTTGTTGGAGTTTAAAGGCGTCAAAGAGAAAAAGCTTGAGCGTATACAGAAATCATGGAAGCAGTTTCGTTCCGTAAGAGAGCTTGGAGAGTTTCTGGCTCCCTATGATGTGAGTTCGGCTATGATTCATCTGATAGCAACCCAGCTTAAAGAGGTGCCCAATCCTGCCGAGAAGATTAAAAATAACCCTTATGTCCTGACACATATCAAAGGCATAGGTTTCAAACGTGCTGACGAGATAGCAAAAAAGATGGGTGTCGGGGACCTGGATGAGAACCGTCTGCATTCGGCCACGAACTATCTGATCCGTGACTTGTGTGATATGCAGGGCAACTCCTGTATAAGCAAAAGAGTGCTGTATGAACGTCTGGATGAAGAACTGGGATTGTTCAACCGGTATGAACTCTATGAGAAGACTGTATTGGAAATGGTACACGATGGGCACCTGCATCAGTTCGGTGACCTTCTTGCACCCGATATTTACTATTATGCGGAAGAGCAGATTCTCTCTTTTGTCAAAAAGAAATGCAGGCAGGACTTCGGTGTGATCAAAAAAGACCTGGATGCCTTTATCTCCCGGCGTGAGGAGAAAGCAGGTTTCAGACTCTCGCAGGAGCAGCGCCGGGCTGTCGAGATCCTTAATGAGGGTTCATCGATCTTACTGCTTGTCGGATATGCTGGAACAGGTAAGTCGACCTCTGCACGTCTCATTCTGGATCTGATGGCTGAAAAGGTCGGTGAGAACTTTATCATGTGTACAGCGCTGAGCGGTATCGCTTCACAGCGCATCTCCGAGACGACCGGATATCAAAGTTCGACCATACAGAGTCTCATCGTGCGTTACGAAGAGAAGGGTGAGATGCCCTTTAAGGTGGTCTTGCTTGATGAAGCTTCCATGGTGAACTCGATGCTCTTTTTTCAGTTGATCAAGATGGTCGATGATGACGCCGTCTTTATCATCGTGGGTGATGACGGGCAACTTCCTCCTATAGGTGCGGGAAATGTCCTCTCTGATATGATCAACCTGGAGCTGGCACCTACAGTTAAACTGACAAAGCTTTACCGACAGAATGAGAAACAGGCGATTGCCCTGGTCGCAAATACCATACGGCAGGGACAGGTCCCGGAGTTCTATGAAGAATATGACGACTTTCACTTTAAAGAGGTCGGTATCGAGAACTATTATCAGCTCAAGAACACGCTGAACAAGACCCAGCTCCAGGAACTAAGAGAGGAACATTCACAACAGGTGTTGGCGGCTATGATGCATCTGGCCGTTGCTGATATTCCCCACTCCAGAGAACTGTTAAAGCAAAAGGATATACTGGGCTATCTTAATGCGTTTCAGGTCATTACCCCTATGAAAGGCGGTACTCTGGGAAGCGAGAATCTTAACAATGTTCTGCAGAAGTACTTCAACCCATCAACGAAGGAGTCTGTCAAAGCGGGAAAGTATGAGTATCGTTTTATGGACAAGGTCGTGCATATCAAGAATGAGAACATGCCCTGCTTTACACCGGAAGGGTTCAAGGAGGCTGATGAAGCTTTTGAAAAGCGTGTTTTTAACGGTATGGTAGGGCTGGTCTTCAAGATCGATAAAGATGAAGAGCTTCTGTTTGTCTTCTACCCCAATGAGGAGTTGGTTGTACAGTATGACTTTGATCAGCTTAAGAGTTATCTCTCTCTTTCATATGCACTGACAATCCACAAGGTTCAGGGGATGGAATATGAATCCGTAGTTATCCCGATCAGCTACTCGCATTTTATTATGCACAATACGAAACTTCTGTACACAGCTATTACCAGGGCCAAAGGGCAGTGCCATCTGGTGGGAGAGGGAACAGCTTTCAGTGCAGGGTGCAAAAAACTTGACACGACTCGAAGAGAGACGGTTCTGCAGGCACTTTGCAGACAAGATTAAAAGAAGGTTTTGTCATCAGGACAGGATGAGACTGTAAGCTGTTTTTATACGCGTTTGGGTTATCATTCTAAATGATATTTTTAAAATATAAGCAGCCCAAGGCTGAGTATGTCCAGTTTCAGCGTCTTGTATTCGGTCTGGTCATTTTGACTGCTGTTCTGTTTGAGAAGATAGAAGTGGCATACGCTTTTTTGGGACTTAGTATTATTGCCTTTATTACAACAATAAACTACTCTCCGACGACCTGGCTCTTCAGACTGCTTGGTTTTGTTCTGGGCCGTCAGCTCTTCACAACGGCACCCCAGTATGCGCACTCCTATATCACGAACAAGCTGGCAGAGGTATTTGAGGATATATTGCGCATAAGCGGGGGACTTCTTATCATATATCTTTACAGTGTTACTCCATTGGCCGCATGGATGCTGGCTTCGTTTATGGGTATAGCGATGCTGGTATCAAGCTTTTTCGGCTTTTGCTTCTCAGCATTGGTTTATATAGGGTATCAGTATATGATGAAAAAGTTCGGATCCAAAGATGTATAATCCGGAGAGTTGTGAGGTTGACCTTTTCACTAAACAGGAGGGAAAGGTCAACAAGAAGTGTGTTCTGGCGCGAAACGGTTTTAAACCCTATGAAAGATGCAACTACTGTCAATTGCATGTAAAATCATGTACGGGGATGCACCTCAATCTCTTTACCTTTCTTATCGGTTTTTTTGTGTTGATGTTCCTGTTCATCGATGACCCTCTGTGGATACGCCTGAATATTATCACTATCATCGGACTTTTCTTTGCTTTGGGGTATGAGGTCACTGTCAACACGGATGCCCTGGCCCGTGCGGATTTTATGAATCAGAACTTGAACGACAGGCTTAGCAAGCATTCGCATGATCTTGAAGAAGAGATAAAGAGCCGTACAGAAGAGCTTCAGCATCTGGCCGTACATGACAGTATTACGGGTCTGTACAACCGCTATGAGTTTGAAAAGCGATTGGCCTTTGCTCTGAAATACTCTTCGACAGCTTCGGGGCAAAATTTCATGTGTTATATGGACCTTGATCAGTTCAAAGTCGTTAATGATACATCCGGACATATGGCAGGTGATGAGCTGCTGAAACAGATCTCTTTGATAGTAGACAAAAATGTCGGTCCCAAAGATGTTGTTGCGCGTTTGGGCGGGGATGAGTTTGGCATATTGTTCGTCGGTGATTCGATCGAAGAGGCACAAAAAAAAGCGCAGACGATCTTGCGTGCCATCAAAGAGTACCGTTTTAGCTGGGAGGGCAAGATCTTTGTCGTGGGTGCAAGTATGGGGATTGTGCCTATATTGCGCGACTGCTGCTCGCTGGTCGATATTATCTCTGCAGCTGATGCCGCCTGTTATCAGGCGAAAGAAGAGGGAAGAAACCGAATCTTTGTCGCAACACGTGACAATGAGAAGCTTCAGCAGAGGCGTGGAGAGATGCAGTGGCTCTCCAAGCTTACGGAAGCCTTGGAAAATGACCAGTTTGTCTTATATGTGCAACCTATTACACCTCTTATCAAAAGGAATGATTCGGTCAAACACTATGAAGTCCTGATACGCCTGGAAGATGAGGGAAAAATCATCTTGCCGATGGCGTTTATTCCTGCGGCCGAACGTTACGGGATGATGCAGCGTATCGACAGATGGGTGATCGAGAATGTGTTTAAAGAGTATAAAAGAGTTCAAAAAGTCTCGCAATCGCTTTACCGCTTCAGCATTAATCTTTCAGGGGTCTCTTTGAATGACAAAGGTCTTGGCAGTTTTATCGAAGAGCTTTTCGATCGTTATAATATCCCCTATAACGGGATCTGCTTCGAGGTAACGGAAACTGCAGCTGTCTCAAACCTGAGTGTTGCTTTGGAATTCATAAAACGTATGCGTAAATTGGGCTGCAAGTTCTCTTTGGATGATTTTGGAAGCGGACTCTCATCTTTCTCATACCTGCAGAACATCCCTGTCGATTATTTGAAAATCGATGGTGCCTTTGTGTATGATATTGATACGAACAAAGTCAACAGAGCGATGGTGAAGTCGATCAATGAGGTCAGTCATACGATGGGGATGAAGACTATATGTGAATTTGTCGAGACGCAGGACGTCGAAACCATCTTGAAAGAGATGGATGTGGATTTCGCCCAGGGATATTATTATGCCAAGCCTGTAGCGATTCAGACGCTTTAGCCGAGTGTAGGATAAGTAATGTTATGTAGATGCCATCCAACAAGGAATGTTAATTATTATTTTAGAAAAAGCGTGATAGCATAAGTGATCTTTAAACACTCAGGGTTGAAAATGAATTTCAGTACCATTAAGTCCAAGTTGCTGCTCTACCTTCTTACCTCACTGCTTAGTATCGCTTTCGGGGTCGTTTTTGCCTATCTGATCGCTTCATACGAGATCAAAAAGATCATGATCAATGACATTTCAGATGTCGCTGAATCACTACAGAAGAGCGTCGAATACATCGCTTCCAATGACAAAAAGGCTTATGAGAAACCTGAGTTCTCAGATCTTCTAAACGGAATAAAAATAGGCAGAAGCGGATATGTGTATCTGATCGATGCCGATGGGAAACTGATCAGCCATCCGAGTAAACAGGGAAAAAGTCTGGCAGGAAAGTCTTATGCGGATCATATCCGAAGTGATAAAAGCGGGGGGATACACGAGTATGTCTCAGCGACTTCCGGACAAGAGAAGATTGCAGCATATCGTTATATCAAGGCCTGGGATATGTGGGTGGTACCGGGGGTCAATAAAGCAGACTATTTTCAAGACCTAAAACAGAACTTCTTGAAGTGGATGGTAATATGCGGACTGGGGATCGCCTTGCTGCTAGCGGTGATGGGCAAGGTGATCGAACGAAAGATCGTCGTACCGGTTGAAGGCCTTATCGATGTGGCACAGGAGTTGGCACAGGGAGATGGGGACCTTAAAAAACGGTTGGATTTCCCTGGCGATTCCGAGATGGCCAAAGCCAGTAATTATGTTGACAAGTTTATCAATCGGATTCAAGAGGTCGTTAACATTGCCAAGAATACAGTGACATCCTCGGTGCGTTCAGCAGAGCACCTTGGCGCTTTATCAGAGACCATCACCAAGCAGATCAGCGAACAGCATAAACTCACAAAAACGTCAAACTCATTGGTCCAGGAGATCAGTACCTCTTTGGATGACAGTGAAAATGCTGCGATAAAGACAGCGGATGATCTTGCTGTGACTGCTCAAGAGCTCGAACAGATGATCATGCAACTTTCTGAAATCTCAAATTATGTCAGTGATGCCAGTGTGAAACAGGTTGATTTTTCTGATAAACTCATGCAGTTGAACGACGATGCCAATCAGATCAAAGATGTACTGACTGTCATCAATGATATCGCCGATCAGACAAACCTTCTTGCATTGAATGCGGCCATTGAAGCGGCCAGAGCAGGTGAACACGGACGCGGATTTGCCGTCGTTGCTGATGAGGTTCGCAAGCTCGCAGAACGGACACAAAAAAGTTTGGCAGAGATCAATGCGACAATCAATGTCGTGGTACAGTCTATTTCTGATGCCAGTGAAGAGATGAAGCAGAGTGCTGAACAGATGTCGGATATCAGTGAGATCAGTGATGAACTTCAAGGCAAGACAAATACGACCAAGTCATCAATGGAACAGACAATCAATTATGCACAAAATGCTGCCAAGTTGGCAACGACTATCGCATACAGAACAAAGACATTGATTGACAACATGGATGATGTCACAAAGCTTTCTACTGAAAGTGAAGCAATCATTCATGAGGTTGACAGTACAGTCAAGACAATCGTCGAGCATTCGCACGAACTTGAACTGCGTTTAAATGAATTCAAGTCTTGATTTTTTAGGGAGAACAATGCGGATAAGCGCACTTTTTTTAATGGTTACAACACTTCTTTTTTCAGAAGGGTTCCCCGAGGTATTCAGTTCTGCGGGAGATGATATATACAGAGACATGGGGAAATACCTGAAGATCAAGGATCTCAATATCTATGCAGACAAACCTGAGATGTTGGAATCTTTTTGTAAAGATGCCAATAGCAGTATGCAGAGGGGATTTGGTCTGGACAAGACACAAAAAGACCCTGAGGCTGTAGTTGATAAAGAGATGATAAAATCGTATGCGAAAGAGCTCCGTCGTCTTACGAATCAAAACGAAGCGATCAAACATCAGTTGCGACGTGATATCGCTACACTTTATGAAGATAAAGACTACCAGAGCCTGGCTGTGTTTCGCGATGCCGATATCGAACTTTCTCAGGAGATACTCCAGGCAATAGATGCTGATGAGAAAAAACGCAAACAGGAAGAAGCCTTAGCCATTGTCAGAGCCAAGGCGAAAGAAGCTGACACTCAAGCGACACTAAACGATGCCAAGCCAACAACAACCGTCACTTTGTCGAGTGTTCCTGAGAAGAGCGAACCAATACAAGAAAAGAGCGCTAAGGTCCAGCCGAAGGAAGTATCCACTCCTGCAGCTGATGTTCAGAGTGTACCTGAACAAGAGGTAATGACAGGAGTTACAGGCAAAGAGGATGAAAAAGTCATCTCTGAAGAGCCTCCCGTCACGGTTGAGAAAAAGAAGGTTATGACAAAGCTCGAGTATTATGAAGAGAATATCATACGCCTTAAAGAAGAGTTGTATGCATTACGCGAGAGTGAGGAAGGCGAGAAGATGGCCTGTCTTAATGATATTACGGCTATCAACTACTGGATGATCAAACTCCTCAAAGATGAAAACGACCCTTGTATGGCAAGAGATGCTATCAAGCAGATGAAGTCATATGACAAGAGTTCTATCGACTCATGTGGACGCGACTCCATCCGTTATATCGAATGGCATGGCCGTATTAAACCTTATGTCGGTACTACACTGTTCAAAGCAGAGGCCGATTGCCACCGTTGAAAGCTCCTTGTCAATCAAACCCTTCTTTCAGATAAGCACTTGGAAGCTGCAGGAGTAATGGCTGACTCTCTTCTTGTAACCATTTCATAATTTTAAAAAGTTCCGCTTCCTGCATGGAAGTACATCCTGAAGTCGGCGAACCTTCAGCCTTTTGTATATGTATGAAAATGCATGAACCTTGTCTTTTAAGGTTCTGCTCATTATGTTTTACCGTGATGCCTAAACGGTAAAGTCGGTCTTCACGCTTCATGTGCTCAAAACTTTTGAAGCGTGATTCCTCTGTGCTCTTGATGATCGTGTTATAGTGTAATGAATCACTGTCATCGATACAGAGGGTGTTCTGGTCGACTTTCAGGTAGGGGAAACGGAAGTTGTGTTCGTCATACCCAAAGAAGAACCCCAGACGAAAGAGACCTGCAGGTGATTTTCCGTCACCTTCTATCTTCAAAGGTTCATCAGGCTGATGTGATAATTCGACAAGGCCCTTTCCCCAGGCCAGACCTTTGCGGCCCAAATTGACGGAAACAGGCCCGAAGACTTCACGCCATCCGTCTTTTGAACGTTCAAAGG
Source organism: Sulfurimonadaceae bacterium (assembly GCA_041572615.1). Classification (GTDB taxonomy): domain Bacteria; phylum Campylobacterota; class Campylobacteria; order Campylobacterales; family Sulfurimonadaceae. Next base: position 7,112 of record JBFFSC010000011.1, on the reverse strand, counting down.
CCTTGAGCGTGGCCTTCGTATTATTAAAACCCTCCGAAGAGACGAGAAGAATCTGCTTGCTTGAGGTAGGAATAAGTATAGTGGCATACAGGCTAAAGGAAAAAGCGAGGAGAAGAAGATATTTCATCATAATTGTAATAACTTAGTTTGATTTAAAGATAACTATAATACCATAAATGAAATTTTAAAGCAGATGTCTTATACAATCAGGGAAACGGCTATGAAAATTCGTGCAGCAACAATTGATGATGTTCCATTTATCGCGTGGGCTATTTTAGAATCCTCCCGCGCAGGTAAAAAGCAGGGGGTTTTCGATCTTATCTTCTCACCGGCAGAAGATATCACAAAAGCACTTGAAGCCTTGATCAAGCACGATATCAAAACGATTTGCCATTATAGTAATTTTCTGATTGCAGAAGTCGACGGAGAGCCTGCAGGTACCTTGTGCGGTTATGACGGCCATAAACTTTCATGGGACAAGATGAGTGAAGCACTGACTCAGATGGGCTGTCAGGGTGACTACAAAGAGCGTATTGCCTCTTACCTATTGTGCGAGAGTGATGTGGAGAAGAATACCCTGGTGCTTGACTTTATGATTACAAAAGAGAAATATCGTGGTCTCGGCGTTGTTAAAGAACTGGTGAAAAAGGTACTCTTAAACGCGCGTCTTAAAGGGTTTAGAAGAGCACAGACCAATATTGAGATCGGTTCGATCGAGACACAATTGGCCTATGAAAAGATGGGCTTTACCGCTAAAGAAGAGAAAAGAAGTGACTACTATCTCGAAGATTTTGGGCGTGCAGGTATTACGCGCTATGTCATGGAACTCTAAACGAAACAAAGAGGTCTAGAATAGAACCTTTAAGCAGCCTTTCACTCATTCCCCCTTTCATCGCTATTGCCATGGCTCTTTTGACTCGCCAGGTCTTTGTCTCTTTGTTAAGCGGGATCATTATCGGTGAACTGATCCTTTCAGGCGGAAGTCTCTACACCTTTATTCCCGAAACTATTGAGAGACTGCTGGCACAATTTAGTGAAGGGTGGAAGATAAAGACACTCTTCTTTGTCATCATGGTCGGTTCTATCATACGCCTGATATCAGCATCAGGTGGGATAGAAGCCTTTATCTTCTATGTCAGGCAAAAGCAGATAAAAAGTAAGCGTGATACGCTGTTGATGGGTTATTTTATAGGTATACTGATCTTTCTGGAGTCATCCATAACGGCACTGGTCGTAGGAACCCTGACGAGACCTTTGGCCAAATGCTATAAGATCTCCAATGAAAAACTGGCATACCTGTGTGACTGTACCTCTTCACCGGTATGCTCGCTTTTTCCTTTTAATGGCTGGGGTGCACTACTACTGGGGCTTATAGGGGTCCAGATAGCGGAAGGGGTGATAGAGGGAAACAAGCTTTCTCTCTTGGTCTATGCTATTCCTTTGAACTTCTATGCGATTGTGACGATGCTGGTACTTCTGTCTGTGATCGTTACAGACAGGGATTTTGGACCGATGAAAAAAGCGGAAGCTGAAGCAGAACAAAGCCGTGAGGATTGCGAGAGTGAGTATGTACGCAGTGATGTGAGTATGAAGGCGATGTTTTACCCTATTGTTGTGATGCTGCTTTCCGTACCGGTATTGTTATATCTAAGCGGTAATGGAGACATCCTCGAAGGCAGCGGCTCAAGTGCTATCTTCTATGCAGTGCTTGTCACGCTTGTTTTTATCTTTGTCTATTATCTTTTCAAAAGCATAATGTCTGTACAAGAGTATTTTAAAGAGCTTAAAGAGGGTGCGGGTAATATGGTCGGCATAGGTGCAATACTCTTACTTGCCTTTAGTCTGGGAGAGGTAACGGTAGAGATGAACACCGGTCCTTATCTGGCCTCCCTAGTCGAAGGGATGTTAAACCCTTCGTTTTTAGCGGGTGTCATATTCATCGTTGCGGCTTTAATCGCTTTTTCGACAGGTACATCATGGGGTACGTTCAGTATTATGATCCCTATTGCCCTGCCTATGGCTGCAGTCCTGGGAAGTGATTACTCTCTGGTGATCGCTGCGGTGATTTCAGGAGGTGTCTTTGGGGATCATTGCTCTCCCATTTCAGATACGACGATTATCTCTTCCATGGCGGCTGATTGTGATCATATCGAACATGTACGTACCCAACTGCCTTATGCAATATTGAGCGGGCTTGTCTCTTTAGTTCTCTTTATGGTTTTTGGGTTATTATTATAAAAGTTAATTTTATAGGAGCTTCAATGAAGATCGTAACATCCATCATATTGGCCACGGCCTTGTGCAGTGGGACACTTTATGCAGATAAACCCGAGCATGCGGGAAAAAATAAATCAAAAGAACACAAAAAGAACAAAAAACATAAAAAGCATAAACAGAGTAAAAAACAGTTTTCTTCAAAAGAACAGGGTGCCGTTTATTCCTATTACAGAAGTCTTCCACCGGGGTTGGCTAAAAAGTTAAGACGAGGGAAACAGCTTCCTCCAGGATGGCAGAACAAAGTAAATGTCGGTCAGCCACTTCCACAAGAGTATATGATGTATGCTAAACCGGTACCAAGAGAATTGGAACTTCAACTTTCAGCCGGTCCTATCGGTTCGAAGGTCTTACAGATCGCAGATAGAGTCGTTCGCATTGAAGCAGGAACCAATATGGTTCTGGATGCAATCAGATTCTAGGCTTTCATTCTATCAAAAAAAGACTTCCTTTTGACGAGATCTAGAAGATCTCGTCTTCAATGACTCTTTCAATTTTCCCCATCGCATCATACAGCGAGAAATAAGCCGTATAATAATCTACCTGGGCCAAGGCAAGAAATCTTTGGGCATCAAGCATCAGACTGGTATTGGCAATGTTCGCATCAAACTGATTTTTTGTTATCCTGAAGTTTTCTTTTGCCTGCTCAAGTGCTTTGGCTGAAACCTTGATCTGGTGCTGTGCCAGTTCATAGGCTTCGATAGACTCTTCAAGTTGAAAGTCAAGTTCGAGATAGAGTGCATTGAGGCGTTCATTGCTTGCACTTTCCTGGTACAACAATGAGGTGCGTTTTGCCTCGTCCGCTCCACCCTGATAGAGGTTCCAGCTTAGATTCAATGTCGCTGTCGTCTGGTCATGGGTTTGAAAGGTCGCCCCTCCGTCGGGTATAGGGTCGACACCCGCAATCTGGTATTTCGCCTCTGCATCCACTTTTGGATAATAGTTCGATGCAGCTGCCTCATAGGAGTAGTTCAGAGCTTTTTTTTGCGCACGCAATACCTTGAGTTCACTTCTGTTGTGCAGCATGGTCTCCTTTAGCTCAGAGGCAACGAGAGGCTTTTGCTTCCTTGAGATATCCTGGATCGTCTCATCATTGTGAAGTTCGGAACCAAGAAGCCGTTTGAGATTATAAAAGGCAATTTTGACATTGCGTTTCGCATTTAAAAGTGCTTGCTCAGCGGCGGAACGCTCAACGTCGACCTGCAGGTAATCATTTTTTGCAAACACGCCCTGTTCATAGAAGTTCTTTGCATCTTGAAGCTGTTGTTCCAGGAGTTTAATCGTGTCTTCTGCGACGATAATCTGCTGTTTGGAACGTAGGTAGTTGATGTAGGCGAGGTAGACTTGCAGTCTTAGATCAGCCTTGGTGGCATCATGGGTATATTCGGCGACTTTCTCATTCTCTTCACTTGCCTTGAGGTTGAATTTGTCTGAAAACCCGTTAAAAAGATTGTAGCGTAATGCTGCATCAGCTGTAGATGCCGAATTTGACCCGACAAAGTTCTCATGCGTAAAACGGCTATAAGCATACGAGAGATCGAGGGTAGGCTTAAACCCTGACCATGCGATACCGGTCTCTTCTTTGGAAGCTTGAAAGAGAAGTTTTTTCTCTTTTAAAGAAGGGTTGTTATGTATGGCTCTTTCTATCGCCTCATTGATGTCAAGAGAAAAAAGAGGCAAGACTGAGAGTATAAGCAGTGATGTCTTTTTCATTGTTGTGTTTCCTTTTCAGTCCTGATATCTTCCATTCTGATGGCAAAGAGCAAGAGTGCAGGGATGACAAAGAGTGTAAAGAGGGTAGAAAAGGCCAATCCTCCTGTGATAACAGAACCCAGTCCTCGATAGAACTCGGATCCCGGACCCGGAGCCAGTATCAGTGGCAGCATACCAAACAGAGAAGTCAGGGTACTCATAAAGATCGGACGAAGTCTGGAGTGTGTGGCTTCTATGACGGCCTCTTTATGCTCTATTCCATGATTACGTACCAGGTTCAGGCTTTGATGGACGATTAAGATTGCATTGTTGACCACGATACCGATAAGGATGACAAAGCCGAGCATGGTCAGGATGTCCAGTGCCTGTGCAGCCAAGAAAGTATTGGTAAGACTCAACCCGATAAAACCACCTGCTGCTGCGAGAGGAAGGGTTACCATGATGATTAGAGGGTAGAAAAAGTTTCCAAACAGGGCCGACATCAAAAGGTAGGTGATGACAATAGCCAACAGAAGGTTTAGTTTCATACTTGCTATGGTATCGATAAGTTTGTCAGCTGTTCCTGTCAGTTTGATATCGATCTGCTTGTTCTCTACCTGAGGAAGAACCTCTTTTTGTATGATCTCTATGCTCTCCTGGACAGTGAGCTCTTTTGGAGGTGTGACCTGCAAGGTAATGGTACGCTTTCCGCCAAGGTGACGGATAACACTGATACTCGAGCTTCTCTCAAGCGTGGCCAAGGAGTCAAAAGTCACCAGATCACCCGTCGGTGTCGCAACAAGCGCATGGTACAACTCTTCAGGTGTGGTGATGTCTTTCTGGTCGGCTTTAATGATGAGATTGATCTTCTTCTTGCCATCTTCTTTGAATTCAGAGATCTTGCGACCATCCATGAGGACATCCGCGATAATACCCAGTGAACGGGCATCAAGACCCAATACGTTCAAGCGTTCATGATCGGGAATTATTTTGACTTCAGGAAAGAGCAGTTCAATTGAAGGTTCCGGTTTGATCTGCGAACCTGGGATTTGTTGATGAAGCATTCCAAAAAGTTTTCCCGCGACCTGAGCAAGCTCTTCTATGGACTGACCGCTGATATCGATGTCGACATTGCGTCCTTTTCCCAAACCACGTTCGAAGACACCTGCCTGCATGGAGATACCAAAAATACCCGGAAAGGAGTTAGCGACCTTTCTAAGGACAGGGATAAGCTCGCCGGCGCGGCTAGGGTCTTTGCTGAGTGCACCAAAGATCATGAAGTCACCCCCGGCGACATAGAATATCCTCTCGATCTGTGGGTAGCCATCGATATCGGATTTGGTGTATTTTTCAAGTTTTTCATACACACTCTCTCCTATCTGTTTGCTCTCTTCATAAGAGAGTCCCGGCGGTGGGATCATGATATTGAAGACAAGGTTTCTATTCCCTTGGGGCAGATACTCCATCTTTGGAAAAAGAATCCAGGTACTTGAGAGAGAAAAAATCACCAATATGACAACCGTAGTGATCTGATGGCCTTTGCTTTGAAGTGTCCATCGCACATAATGCATTATCTCATGGTTGATATAGTGCCCGAGCCTGACCAATGGTGACTCTGTCTCTTTAGCCTGATGTGTGTCATGTGCAGAGAACTTCATCAGCTGGTTCCACAACATAGGGATCACAGAAATAGAGACGAAGAGTGAAAAACTTACGGCTGCTGTCACGGCGATAGCGATATCTTTAAAGAGCTGTCCAGCTTCATTCTCAAGAAAGATGATAGGAAGAAAGACGGCAATGGTCGTTAGTGCCGATGCAATCAATGCTCCCCATACCTCCATCGTACCATCATAAGCCGCATCAAAGAACGGTTTGCCCATCTTTTTATGACGGTCGATGTTCTCGAGAACGACGATGGCGCTATCGACAAGCATCCCTACGGAAAATGATATACCGGCAAGTGATATCGTATTGAGACTTCGTCCAAGTAGTTCCAGTATGATGAAAGTCGCAATGATACTGATAGGTATCGCAAGGGCAATGACGGTAGTCGAGGAGATGGCACGCAAAAATATCAATAAAACGATTATCGCCAGAACACCTCCCATGAGGATGTTTTGCTGGACAAGGTCAATAGCTCCTTGAATATAATCACGCTTGTCGTTAAGCCATCTGATATACAGCCCCATCTCTTTGAGTTGCGTCTCGTTAAGACGGTTGACCATAGCCTCGACGTCATCCGTGAGTTTGACGATGTTGGCATCACTTTCGGGTTTTACACCGATGATAAGGCCTTTGATACCGTCGACAAGAGATATAGCGGATTTTTTCTCATACCCGTAACGGACATCAGCGATCTCACCCAGATGCACTTCCTGTGCACCATTGGAGATGAGAACAAGGTCTTTGATGTCTTGAGGTGATTTATATTGCGAAGTCGTCCTGATCCTGTAGGAACGGCGGGCAATGTCCATTGACCCGGCAGAGACATCGACATTGTTTCTTTGGATGATCGAGATGATCTTGTCCATGCTCAGACCGTAAGCCGCCATCTTCTGGCTGTTGAGTATGACCTGCATCTCATCTGCCGTACCAGATCGGGTAAAGAGTTCAGCGACACCGGGAATACGTTCATAATGCTCCCGTACCTCGTTCTCCAGGTAGGTCTTGTAATGATCGATGTCGATCGTATTGCCTTCCAGCGTCTGAAGCATCGTCCATATTACGGGAGATGCTGATTCACCGGTCGCTTTGATTACGGGTTTTTCAACATTTTCCGGATAGGTGTCGACTTCGTTGAGTTTATTGGAGACATCGAGCATAGCCTTATTGATATCGATACCAAGTTTAAAGGTCAGCGTAAGTGTCCCTTGGTTGTCGCTGGCTTTTGATTCATACTTGAGCAGACCAGGAGTATTCTTCAGGACAAGTTCCTGTTCCTGGATAATGTCACGCTCGATCTCTTTGGGACTTGCACCTGGCCACAGAGTGTTAACAGCAATCTCCGGTTCGACGACATTAGGAGTGAGTTGTCTTGGCAATCGCTCCTGTGAAATGAGACCAAAGATCAAAATAAGGAGGACGCCAACAGTGATGACGACAGGTCGTAGAAGTGAAAATCTTATCATTTTTGAATCTTTTCGCCG
>JBFFSC010000010.1:0-27460 GCA_041572615.1 Sulfurimonadaceae bacterium | reverse complement strand
GCATGTCTAAATTAAGGGTCTTGTCTGTAAGAGTACAAATCTAAGAGAGTAAAAAGTGCTCTAAGACACGTTCAAGTTCTTGGGTATTGATGGGTTTGGCTAAAAAGTCGTTCATACCTGCTTCCTTGAAACGTTGTCTTTCCTCTTTCATCACGTTAGCAGTTAGGGCGACAATAGGGGTGAGTGCTTTTTGATTTTCCATCTCATATTCACGTATTTTTTTGACGGCTTCTACTCCAGTCATGTTGGGCATATTCTCATCCATCAAGACAAGATCGAAATTGGAATCCATAAAGGCATTCACGGCTTCTAACCCATCGTTTGCTACGGTATATTGAAGATTAAAATCATCAAGCAGGAGTTTGATCAGCAGTTGGTTGGTCAGGTTGTCTTCAACGATTAAGATATGACCATGGTAGTTCTTCGCTTGAGGAGTTTTCTCTTTGAGATCTTGAATCTGATTTTCCTGTAACAGGGTGTTAAGTGCCATGATAAGATCGAACGGCGTGTAAGGGATCGTTATCTTGCTGAGTTGATTCTGGTCGTGAAAGAGATTGTCTTCACTTTTCATCAAGGCAAGTGCAGGCTTTCGTGAGTCTATCACTACTTTGTTGACTCTCTCTTCAGGTGTAAAGATAATGATGTCATCGTGAAAGCCTTCAATCTCTGTTATCGGATTGATCTGTCTAACTCCAAGTTCAATGAGGTATCGTTTGATCAGCTCAAGTGCATCTGTATCATTATTTTCCGTGTATAGGAGGCCTATTGTTTTTTCTTTAAGAGATTGGTTAAGGTAAATCGACTTGTCACTGTTGATTTCACACAGTGCTGCAGGAAGGCAGAGGGTAAAGGTACTCCCTACTCCTTCGACACTATCTACTAAAATGTTACCGTTCATCAGTTCAGCAAGTTTCTTGGATATGGAAAGTCCAAGCCCCGTTCCGCCATATTTTCGTGTTGTTGAATTGTCTGCTTGTTCAAAGGCATTGAATATCTTATTTAAGGTCGCCGGGTCAAGGCCTATGCCTTCATCTTTTACTGAAATGGATAAGCTTTCGTCCTTATAAGTTATATCTATGCGTATCGCTTTGTGTTCAGGAGTAAATTTAAAGGCATTACTTAAAAAGTTGAAGAGAATCTGTTTAATGCGAATGAGGTCTGAGGATAGGCATTGTGGAATATTAGGATCGATATAGCAGAGGAAGTCAATGGACTTTTCATTGGCATTGATCATAAAGAACTTACTCGCCTGACTGAATTCGATGAGCGGATTGAAAGGATGATAGTCGATGTGAAGTTTTCCGCTTTCAAGTTTCGAGAAGTCAAGGATTTCGTTGATGACTTGAAGCAGTGTCTGAGAACTATCCTGGATGAGGTTGAGGTAAGAGAGCTTCTTGGGGTCTGTCTCTGCTTTTTGAAGAATCTGTATAAAGCCAAGTACTGCATTCATCGGTGTTCGAATTTCATGACTCATATTTGAAAGGAACTCACTTTTGGCTTTTTCAGCACTTAGTGCCTTGTTTCGGGCTTCTATGATCTCAGTAACATCATAGCTTATGGCAAGGAATTCAGTGATGTTGTCATCATCGTCAAGGAGGGGGATGATCGTCGTATCAACAAAGTAGGCTTCTGTATTTTTTTTACGGTTTTTCAGGGTAGCATGAAAGGTGTGTTTTGATAAGATGGTCTTCCAGAGTTCGTGAAAGACATTGGTGTCCATGTCCGGGTGCCTGATTAGCTTATGGTTCTGCCCTAACAGCTCTTCTCGTGAGTAGCCGCTTATCTGTATGAACTTGTCGTTGACATAGGTGATGTTTCCATGAACATCTGTTTTTGATACGATAGCACTGCTTTCAAGGGCATGAAAAAACTGTTCAAATTCACGCAGTGAAGCACGCAGGCTTTTCGTCCGCTGTGTAATATGTTCCTGCATTGTATGCATGGCGGTAAAAAGTTTTCCCATATCATCATTTTTTTTTGGATTAAAGGGGATCGTGACGGGCTTGTCATTCGATACGGCCTGGGCTATGTTTACAAGCTTTTTAAGGGAGTTCTCTAACCCATTTCCAATGATGAAGGCAATGAGAAGTCCGATAGACAAAGAGGTAATAATTAATAAATAGGAGTAGTTTCTATTGTCGTTAATGCTTTTAGCGGTCCCTGTCATATTGTAGACAAAATGAGCATCTCCGATATGCTCATTCTCAAGTGTGACATTGACAGTATAGAAGGAAAAGAGATTGTTATGATATTCATATAAGGTATCGGTCTTTTTTAGCTTATGAAAGGTGGCTGTAGGAAAAATTCCCTTTTCAATGAACTCAGATACTGTATTGTTCTGCGCATCACTTACCTCTACAGCGACAACGTTTTTTATCTTTGAAAAATTGTTTACGGCATCGTCAATCGTGGCCAAGTCATATACGCTGAGGGGTACTTTGATCAACTCTGCAAAGAGCTCACTGGAAGCCTGTATTTTCTCCTGCGTAAGTGTCTGGGATGCTTTGTTTAATGAGGAGAAGTTTAAGGCTGTGATTAAAGTCAGAAAAATTGCCTGTACTAAGATGAACGAGACAATAAACCGTGTTTTAAGCGAATTGAACATAGTCTTAATCCGGCATTATATCAAGTTGAACAGCTAGGTCTTGAACACTTTGGTATTCATTGTCGTCAATTTTATGCAGTGCCTTGATGCTGAGTGCTTTCAAGAGCACTTCAGGCATCTCAAGCAGGGCATTGACTATGCGCTGGGTCGTTTCCTCTTTTAGGTCAGGCTTGAAAGCAAAGGGGTGACTGGGGTATGCTTTAGTCGTATGGACAATATGGAGATTCTCTTTGGTCTGCGTATCATTCATGTTTTTCAAAGTTCGTTCGATACCTCCACCTACATCACCGATGTTTCGACTTATAGCCTTGTAAACAGAGTCATGTGAATTGACGTAGCGGGCTTTGTCCAAGATTTTTGGGTCGACATTGAATTTTTGAATGAGGTCATATTTGGTTAAGAGAGTAGCTGCAAAGGCATTTGGGGCAGGAAAAAGGAAACGGGTGTCCTTCTCTTTTAGCTTTTCTAAACCCTTGCCTTTTTTCATCACCAGTATCCCTTTGATGTTTTTGTTAGATCTGAGTCTGGCATGATAGTCCTGTTTTTGATGTGCGATGACAAAATGGTATGGATTCATATAGGCAAAGTCATACCCCCCTTTATAGAGGACCTCTTCAAATTTGTTAATAGATTTCTCAGTCTTAAAGATGATGTTTTCACCTGTCTTTTCGGAAAGATAATCGGCGATAGGTTGCCATACTTTTTGAAGTTTTAGCGGGCTTTGCTGCGGAACGACACCCATAATAATATCAGCATTGATCTGTTGTACCGTTAGCGATAATAAAATAAGAGATGTATATAGACATTTCATAAGAACCCTTTTCAGTAGTGATTATAATTTTTTTACGAGATTAAGTCAACGCTTATTCCCACCATGAAGCGTCACAGTCTGAGAGTTGAGAGTATGGAAACTGCTTATCGTAAGGCTTGGGTGAAAAGCTCTTTATAGACTCTTAGTTTTGACTCAAAAGTCATAGCTGCATAAGCCGGAGAAGGAGAGGGAAGCAAGGCTTTTTTTATCGGCAGATCCTTGTAGACCCGCTCAAAGATTGTTTCGGCTTTTTTACCGGTAAAAAGGATGGTCTTAATCGAAGGGTGCGTTTTGAGAAGCTGTTCAAAGTCGTTGACTTCGATCTCTTTAAGGTTCTGATCACTTGAGTTGGCTTTTTCCCGTTTCAGGCTTTTTGCGCTGTCCCAAAGGGCAAGATGGTGGCGCTTGCACAGGGCTATACACTGTTCAATAGTCGAAGTGTCCTCATCAAAGACTTTTGACAGTAACGGCCAGAACTGATTGCGGGGATGGGCATAATAGAAGCCTTCCTCAAAGGACTTGAGACTGGGAAAGGAGCCAAGTATCAAGATCTTCGAATCATCAAAGATGATAGGATCAAAGGGGTGGTGTTCCATCTTATTGGATATTGAACTGTTTTTTATAGGCTTCTTCAAGCGTCATGGACTTGTCTTTATAGTCGATGATGTCACCTATCTCGATGTCAATGGTACGCTCTCTTTTCTCATCCTTGAGTGAAGACATCAGGATATCGTTTGCCTGAGTCCGGATAAAGACGGGAAGTATACTGAGGCGGTTCTTTACGGCGATAATACGTGAACCCTCTTTGAACTCGCCGAGTTCTGAGGTCCCCTTGTTCCGAGTACCTTCGGGAAAGATATAGATAGAGTCTCCCTGCTTGACACAGCTTTTGATGTCACTGAAAAATCCACCCATCTGAGAAGATTCACGGTCTAAGAGGATAGTGCCTGCATTTCTTACGAATAGACCGAAAAAGAAAGAGTTGTAGAGTTCTTTTTTGGCTATCCAGTGGCCGAAAAGATCTGTACCTATTGTAGCGATCTCGATGATAAGCGGGTCGATGACACTTCGATGGTTGGAGACAAGCAGGAACTGCCCCTCTTTGGGCATTTTTTCTTTATTGATGACATTGATGGTGATATTGAGTTTTTTAAGGAGTTTTGACGCATACTCTACACGGTAGTGCTTTCTTGTCTGTGAATCAGTTGTGTTTCTGAGTTTGAAGCCGTAATAGTTGGTTAAATAGGTTGCGTAAACGGCCATCTTTATCTGGTTGAATGTCACATCTTGTCCTTGGTTTGTGTAAATGGAATCTTATCCTTTTTTAGTTTAATCTATCGAATTCATCCGTATGCCCTGTAAGTAAGGATATACTTTCATCATGAATACAAATGAATTTTCAACACTCTGTCTTGGTGACGAGATGTTATACAACCTTGATGAGCTTGGATATAAGAAGATGACCCCGGTTCAGGCAGAATCCTTGCCTTTGGTCCTTGAAGGTGCCGATGTGATTGCACAGGCAAAGACGGGAAGCGGCAAAACGGCAGCTTTTGGTATCGGCCTGATAGGCAGACTTCAGGTAAAGAAGTTCAAAGTACAATCACTCGTCTTATGTCCGACAAGAGAACTTGCCGATCAGGTGGCAAAAGAGCTTCGCAGGCTTGCCCGCGCAACACACAATGTCAAGATTTTGACCCTTTGTGGAGGGAGCGCTTTTGGGCCACAGTTGGGTTCATTGCGCCATGGGGCACATATCATTGTCGGGACACCGGGACGTGTCCATGAACATCTGAAAAAAGGTTCGCTGAAACTGGATGAGCTTGAGGTACTGGTTCTTGATGAGGCTGACCGCATGCTTGATATGGGATTTATCGAAGAGATCGAGAGAGTCATCTCTTATGCACCCAAGCCGCGTCAGACATTACTCTTTTCAGCGACTTTCCCTGAAGAGATACTCAGCCTTAGTGGCTCTATTCAAACGGATGCGGTGAGTATCAAGACGGTTTCGACTGAGAGTGCCAACAAGATTGCGGAACATTTTTATGCTGTGGATGCCCAGAGCAAGCTGGAGAGTGTAATCAGGATATTGGGGAAATATCGGCCCGAGACATGTATTGTCTTTGCGAACACAAAAATAGAGTGCCAGGAGATCGCTTATTCCCTTCAAGAACGCGATATCGATGCCTTGGCGATTCATGGTGACCTGGAGCAGTATGAAAGAAATGATGTATTGGTTCAATTTGCCAACGGAAGCTGTTCAGTTCTTATCGCAACCGATGTCGCTGCACGCGGGTTGGATATCAAAGACCTGGAAATGGTCATCAACTATGATCTTCCTCATGAGGCAGCTATCTATACACACCGTATAGGACGAACGGGACGTGCGGGTAAAGAGGGTGTCGCTTTCACTCTTTATACTAACGATCAGTTGCAGGAAGTGGACTACTATAGAGACGGCAAACGAACATTTGATGAGAACAACACCCTTGAAGATATCAAGGAGTTCAGTCTGAAACCGCCGAATGTTACCCTTGTCATTGAAGGTGGAAAAAAAGACAAGATGCGTCCTGGAGATATCCTTGGTGCACTCACAGGAGAGGCTGGTCTTGAAGGAAAATACATAGGAAAGATAGATATTTATGAAAGACAGTCCTACGTCGCTATTGATAGAAGGCATATTGTAGAAGCACATAAACAGCTTCAAAAGGGAAAGATTAAGGGCAAAAAGTTCTCGGTCTGGGTGCTTGAGTAGAGACAGGGTCAGAAAAAAAGGTCATCCAGGGACTCATCAGGCTCTTCAATCATGCATAGGCCCAGTGCCATTTCAATGGTGTTGATATCTGCTGTTATTGATTGGACGTGTACAGGATGCTCGAATGAACTAAGTTCTTGAAGAAAACGGTAGCTGAACCACTTTTTCAGTTCACTGACAAAAGAAGAGGTTATATCGGAGGTTGTTCTGTCATGCAGGATCTTCTCTTGAAACTCATAAAGTAACAAAGAGAAGCGCTTGACGACAGGAAGTACATCCTCCAGCTCCTTTTCATTGTTCCTATTGATGACCGTCGCGGCATATGATAGTTTTGAGCTTACCCGTTGAAGGCTGTGTTTGGAATAATCGTAATCCTCTAGCGCATCGATAAGGTTTTGTACGATCTCTTTCTCTTCTTTTATCTCTTCACGACAGCAAAGTTTTATGACTCCGTTGAGGTCCCGGCAGTCTCGGCCGATACACGGTTCACTATCATTGATACATTTTTTTATGATGGGTGACATTAAAATATAACTCTTTTTGATTAATAAGAAGTTGTATTTTAATGAAAAAATCTTATTCTGGATAACAATCTATATCCTTATAGAACAAACTGTTTCCTCTTGTGATAAAATTACACAAATACTTTGAGATCAAATGGAAGCTGATGAGACTTTATATCGACGGTGATGCCTTTCCTAACCTTCTAAAGCCCATATTATCTCGATCAATTGAAAGACTCACATTACAGACCTATGTCATCTCCAACAAAAAGATTGATCTGGGAACACAGTTAAAATGCATTGAATACATTATAGTCGATCAGGGTGCAGATGAGGCCGATCACAAAATTGTCGAGATGGTCGAATCGGGTGACCTGGTGATCACAGCCGATATCCCTTTGGCTGATCGTGTCATCTCCAAAGATGCCCATGCAATCGACCATCGCGGTGAACTCTATTCCGTAGAGAATATCAAACAGTATCTTGCCATGCGAAACCTTATGGAAGAGATTCGAGAAAGCGGAGAGATGACCCGTGGTCCAAAGGCTTTTTCACAAAAGGATGCCCACGCCTTTGCCAATCAACTCAATAGCTTTTTGGATAAACATTTAAAATAAATTTAAATTATTAAAAATATTTATGATAGTTATGGTATAATTCCACTAACTTCAGTATCCTCGGTCGATGACTGACTTCGTTTTTACAAAAAGAATACTTCGATTTTTAGAACTATCTTGAAAACAAATTCCCTTCAAACTAGACCGACCCAAGCAGTGCTTGGAAGGTTTGATCCCAAAAGAAAATATATATGAAATTTACACAATTAGGTTTAAATGAGCACATCTTGCGTGCTATTAAAGATCAGGGCTATGATGCCCCAACACCCATTCAGGCTCAGGCAATTCCTGTCGTCTTGGAAGGTAAAGATGTCCTTGCGGGCGCACAAACAGGAACAGGTAAGACAGCCGGTTTTACGCTGCCACTACTACAGAGACTTTCAAAGTCGCCTAAACCAAAAGGCAAGCGCCCTGTACGTGCTCTTGTGTTAACACCTACGCGCGAACTTGCTTCTCAGGTGGCCGAGAGCGTACGAGACTATGGAAAATATCTTCCCTTCAAGTCAACAGTTATCTTTGGCGGTGTCAGCATCAATCCTCAGATAAATACCCTTAAAAACGGGGTTGATATCGTCATCGGAACACCGGGACGTCTGCTTGACCTTATGCAGCAAAAAGCACTTGACTTGCGAGCGGTAGAATACCTTATCCTGGATGAGGCAGACAGGATGTTGGATATGGGATTTATTCATGATATCAAAAAGATCTTGAAGGTCCTTCCGGCTAAACGTCAAAACCTTCTGTTCTCTGCGACATTCTCCAATGATATCAAAAAGCTTGCGGATGGGCTATTGAACAATCCCACGCTGATAGAAGTCGCACGCTCAAATGCGACATCCTCTGCCGTCGAACAGATCGTATACCCTGTTGACAAGGCCCGTAAACGCGAGATGCTTTCTCACCTTATCACACAGAATGATTGGAGACAGGTACTTGTCTTTACCCGAACAAAACATGGGGCTAATCGTCTCTCTGAACAACTTGGCAAAGACGGGATAACATCAGCTGCTATACATGGCAATAAAAGTCAGAATGCACGTACGAAAGCCTTGAGCCAGTTTAAAGACGGGTCCGTGAGAGTACTGGTGGCAACAGATATCGCCGCACGTGGTATCGATATCGACCAACTCTCTCAGGTCGTCAACTATGAACTACCGAATATCTCGGAGGACTATGTTCACCGTATCGGACGAACAGGGCGTGCAGGTAATACGGGTCAGGCGGTTTCACTTGTCTGTGTGGATGAACATGAATACCTTAGAAATATCGAGTCACTGACAAAGAACAAGATACCCAAGGTCCAACTCAAGGGATTTACACCTGATCCTTCTATCAAAGCGGAACCGATTCAAAATGGTGGCAAACGAAGACGTAACGGAAATGGTGGTAATACTCGTAAACCTGCTTCAGGACGTGGAAACTCTGGCGGTGGCAGAAGTAATGCACAAAGAAAAAGAGGTGAGGGCTCGAACGGCCAAAGCAATAGGAAACCCCGAGCACGTTCACATCATCGAGACTAATCAAATATTACGAAAATAAGAAAGTTTAAATAGGTAAGGAAATGAGCAGTCTATAAACCTGTATGAAGTTTATAGAGTCTACTCACCAGTTTTATTTCTTCGAGGAGCTCTTTTTTTCTGCTTTTTCTTTTTTTTTGTATGCTTTGAGATCTTTTTTTATCTGCTGCTTTAACTCTTTTTTGAGTAAAGACTTGACCTGTTTCTTGACATACTTTTTTAGTTTTTTTACATCAATCATCTTACACCTCCGTCTATGTGTCTTTAACAATCATAGTTCATTATTGCTTATTCAAATATAAAATTATCCGATGGAGTGCTGTATAATAGTCTTATACAAAAAGGAGTCAGCGGATGAGGGTCATCAACTTTGGTTCGATCAATATTGATCATGTCTACAGGGTAGAACATTTTGTCCGTCCCGGGGAGACATTGCGCAGTGATGATTATAAAGTCTTCTCAGGGGGAAAGGGTGCCAATCAGTCCATCGCTCTTGCCCATGCCGGTGTCCAAGTGCTTCATGCGGGAAAGATAGGCAGGGACGGGGCATGGTTAAAGCATAAACTGGAAGAAGCCGGCGTAGATACCGTTTTGATCGAAATGACAGAGGCACCGACCGGACACGCCATTATCCAGGTCAACAAAGAAGGTGAAAACGCCATTATCATTCACGGAGGTGCCAATGAGAGCGTTGTTGATGATGACATACAGAGGGTCTTAGACGCTTGTGAGGCGGGTGATTTTCTTCTTTTGCAAAACGAGATCAATAGCGTGGATCGGGTGTTGTTGGAGGCAAAGAAGAGGGGCCTTTTTATCGTATTTAACCCTGCTCCGATGACAGAGGCGATTAAGAGTTATCCTCTTGAGGCCGTCGATATCTTCATCATCAACCAGGTCGAGGGTGAGATGCTTACGGGCAAGAAGGAACCGCTCGAGATCATACAAGAGATGCAGAAGCATTATCCCAGGAGTAAAACAGTATTGACACTGGGTAAAGAGGGTGTGATCTATGCGGATGCAAAGCATCAGCTGAGTAAAAAAGCCCTGGATGTAGTGGCAGTAGACACAACGGGGGCCGGTGACACCTTTATCGGGTATTTTTTGGCAGGCGTGGTATCTCAATCGCCTGTAGAGAAGGCACTTGAGATGGCCATAAGTGCTTCTGCACTCTGTGTTACCCGAGCAGGTGCGGCTGATTCCATTCCCGGACGAGAAGAGGTGAAAAGTAAGTTTAATCTGTTATAATCTGAGAAACTATATACCGCTGGCCTTTTATCATGAACGACAACAATCTGCTGCAACTTTTCAATCTTCTCGATACCTTACCAAACCCCGTCACCTTGAATGAACTGGCATATGATGATGAAGGCAACTCCTATGACAAGATCATCTATACAAATCAAAGTTTTCTAAAGCATATCGGGTACAGTATCGAAGATATTCCTGATGATAGAACCTGGTTTGCAAAGGCTTATCCGGAAGAGAGTTATCAGCAGTATATAACAGCCGAGTGGTTCAAAGCCGTTGCCAAGGCAAAAGAGGAAGGGACAGACCTTACGGGGTTTCCAGCCAAGGTCCATTGCAAAGACGGCGAATACCGCTGGTTTAACATCACGACACAGCTGGAACATACCATCAATGAAAGATACCGGACGATCGTCTTTGTCCAGTCGGAGGAACCAAGTGAGGTTCAACTCAAGCTTGATGAGAAGTCTATGTTGTTAAAGACCATCATCAACTCAGCTCCGATACGCATTTTTTGGAAGGATACCAAGGGTGTCTACCTTGGGTGTAACAAAGCCTTTTTGGAAGATGCCCACCTCAATGACGAACGAGAGATCATCGGGACAACGGATTACGATCATGTATGGCGAGTAGATGCCGAACGTTTCAGAGCGGATGACAGGCGGGTATGTGAATCCGGTACTGCCAAGCTGAACTATATTGAAGAACAGCCCCGAGAGGATGGAAAGAGACGGATCATCTCTACGTCGAAAGTCCCCCTGAAAGAGAGTACAGGTGAGATCATCGGTGTCTTGGGTATCTATCAGGATATTACCAAAGAGTATGAAGCAACTACGGCCTTCAAAGAACAGGAAAAACTTCTTCATTTTCAATCGAGACAGGCAGCGATGGGAGAGATGATCGCTATGATCGCCCACCAATGGAAGCAGCCGCTTAGCAGCATTGCTGCCATGGCAAGTACAATGAAGATACAACAGATGCTCGGCACGCCTTCGCAAGAGTGTGTCAATGAACAGTCAGATCTGATCCTGGATCAGATAGAGTACCTCTCGCACACGATAACCGACTTCAGAAACTTTTTTAAACAGGAGAAGGTCATCAAACAGCTGCAAGCAGAAGATGCGATCAATGATGCCCTGCGTATTATCGGTAAACTTTTAGACAACAGCGGGATTGAACTGCGGACATCCTATGCTAGTACGAGAGAGTTCAGGACCTATCCGAAAGAGCTGCAGCATGTCTTCATCAATCTTATAAAGAATGCAGCGGATATCCTGATCGAAAAGGTTAAAACAGACAGGTGGATCGAAATATCGAGCAGGGATGAGAATGACTTTGTCGTCTTTGAGGTGAGTGATAACGGAGGAGGAGTACAAGCCGGTATGATCGAGCGTATCTTTGAGCCTTATGTCACGACGAAGGATGAACAAGACGGTACAGGCTTGGGTCTTTATATGTCACAGACCATTATCGAGAATCATCTCAAAGGAAGCATCTGTTGTGAAAATGTTCAAGAAGGCGCTCTCTTTACGGTTAGACTGCCGATAGATTTCACCAAAGAATCATAAAAGAGAAAATTTCAAGAAGGATAGAGAATGAATGATTTTAGCTATTACAACCCGACAAAGATTGAGTTTGGCAGGGGAAAAGAAAAGAATATCGGCCAATACATAAAAGATGAAGGTATCAACAGCGTCTTGTTGGTGTACGGGATGGGAAGTATCAAACAGAGCACACTGTATGATGACACGATCCGTTCCCTTCAGCAGAGCAATATAAGATTCGAAGAACTTGACGGTGTCGTAAGCAATCCTCTTCTAAGCAGGGTTAACGACGGGATAGATATCGTAAAGGAAAAAGGTTTGCAAGCGGTACTGGGCGTAGGTGGCGGTTCGGTAGCTGATTCGGTCAAGGCCATCGCAGCAGGTGCCAAATATGAAGGAGACGTCTGGGACTTTTTTACCAAAAAGGCGGAGGTTAAAGAGGCGCTGCCCGTCTTTACGGTGATGACTCTGGCGGCAACTGCCAGCGAGATGAACGGAAACTCAGTGCTGATGAATGATGAGACAAAACAGAAATACTCCTTTACCTCCGTTTTGGTCAACCCTGTTCTTTCCGTGATCAACCCTGAGTTGATGGCAACAGTCAGCCGGGAATATCTTGCCTACTCTGCAGTGGATGCGATAGCGCATGCTATAGAGATTTATTTCACAGCTTCAAGCCACCCCCACTTTAACTCACGAATCGTAGAATCCATCATCAAGTCGATTATGGAAACGACAGAGATATTATTGAAAGACCCTAGTGATTATGAGGCAAGAGGAGAGTTTGCCTGGGTTGCCACTCAGGCCCTTAACGGTTTGACACCTGCGGGAACGGCAGGCGGTTCTTTTCCGAATCATATGATCGAACACTCGCTTTCTGCCTTATACAATGTCGCACACGGGGCAGGACTCTCTGTCGTCATCCCGGCATGGATGAAATGGTATAAGCCGCAGAACCTTTCGCAGTTTGAACGTTTCAGTAAAGAGGTGTTCGGCCTTGAGGATGCCGATGCCGGTATTACGGCCCTTGAAAGTTGGTTCAAGAAGATCGGCTCTCCGGTCACGCTGGAGGAAGCGGGTATACCGCGAGAGGGTATTGCTGCCCTGGCTGAAAATGCGGCAGAGACGGCTGTAGTGTGGGGAATGGGCTCACTTTATGATAAAGCCCTGATCGCCGAAATACTTGAAAAAGCCTAGGGTGTGCTAAAGCACTCATGAGCGCTGAGACCTTTTAAAACACCTTTTTACTTAAGAGAAGAGGCACAGGCGATACAACGTGTCGATTCGGGAATGACAAGCAGTCTCTCAATGGAGATCTCTTCATCGCACTCCAGACATATTCCGTATTCAGGCGTGTCGATTTTACGAAGCGCATACTGAAGTCTCTCTCTTTTGTTTATGGCTTCTTTCAAACTCTTCTCACTGACAAGCTGATCGTTCATCAGTTCAAAACGGCCCAGATCACCGAGAGCACATTCGGGAGAAATAGGATCAATGAGCTTTTGAAGCTCTTCAATCTCATTGTTGATTTGTTCCAGTTCAGAGAGAATTTTTGTCTTGATCATCGATCGTTGGACGGCTGTCATGTTTTTCTTTTGTAGCAGGCAAAGAAATGCGGAACAGGAGGATCTTGTGTGTCATCATAGGCCACAAAGCTCTCTTCGCTAAGTCCGCATCGGATAAAACCGTCAATCTCATCTTTGTCAAGGGGAAGAGGAATGTCATTTTCCTGCTCTCCGGTAAGACGACTTCGGCAGGAGACAAGAATATGTCCCTGAGGTGCGAGGAGAGAAACCATCGCATCCCGGGCTTGTAGGCGGTATTTTCCCGGGAGTACCTGAATGGTATTACATTCATAGACCAAGTCAAATGATTTATTCCATTGCGGGGGATAATCAAAGAGATTGGCGACAAGGTACGTGACTTTGGTGTCAGGATAGCGCTGTTTGCATAAGCGGATCGCTTCAGCAGAGATGTCAAAGGCAGTAACCTCGAAGCCCGCCTGACTCATTGCCTCGGCATCATCACCGACACCGCAACCTATGGCAATGGCTGTTTTTCCTTTGGGGTCCTGCTCACATTCTTGAAGCCACTTTAGAAGATGAGGATTGGCTTCAAGGTCCGCCCAAAAGACATTTCGGTAGTCACCTTCTGCATCAGTATAGATGGAGTCAAACCAGCCAAGAGGGTCGTCGTTCTCTTGATAAGACCTGACCATCGTTTTGTATTTAACAGGATCGAATTCTTTCATGCTTCCTCCTGGGTGTCTGTTGTAATATATGGTGAGAATAAAACAGGTGTCGTCTTATTCTTTAGTACCGATATACTTTAAAAGAACATTCCTGATCGTCTGCTCCGTGTAGGGCTTGGCGATATAATCATCCATCCCTGCATCGATGAACCTCTGCCTGTCACTGCTGAGTGCGTTGGCGGTAACAGCGATAATAGGCAGTGGCTCAACTCCTTTGTCCTGTTCAAGTAAACGAATATGTTTGACGGCTTCAATCCCGTTCATCACCGGCATGTTCTCGTCCATCAGAATAATGGCGTAGTCCTGATTGTCTGAAAATTTCTCCACGGCCTCTTTTCCGTTATTGGCGATCTCATACTCCAGTCCACACTCATCAAGGATCAGGCTGATAAGCATCTGATTGGTTTTGTTGTCCTCGACTACAAGGACTTTTCCTTTTAGAAAGAGAGTTTGGTCTGTCTGAGCTTTTTCAGGCTCTGATGAGGAGTCATCACTACAGACACGGTAAGGAAAGCGAAGATAAAACCGGCTACCTTCGCCAAGTTTACTTGATACACTGATGTTACCATCCATCAGTGTGATGAGTTTTTTACAGATGGCAAGGCCCAGGCCTGTCCCTCCAAAACGTCGTGTCGTCGTGCTGTCTTCCTGTTCAAAGATATTAAAGATCTTGTCGATGTTCTCTGCGGCGATACCAATACCCGAGTCGACGACAAATACTTCGATATAGCCGGTGTTATTATTGTAGATAACATTGACACTGATATTTCCATCCTTATCGGTAAACTTGACCGCATTACTGATGAGGTTGATAAAGATCTGCTTGAGTCGAATCTCATCGACCACAGTACAGTGGGGAACATTATTATCGACTCGGATATTAAAGCGTATGTCTTTGTCCTCGCAACTGCTTTTGAAAAACTCATAAAGCGATTGGAAGAAACGGTGAAGGTTGCAGGCCCTGTTCTCAAGCTGCATCTTTCCACTTTCGACCTTGGTGATGTCAAGGATATCATTGATGATGGCCAAAAGGGTCTCGCCGGAGTCCTGGATGGTCGTAAACATCTTTTTTCGTGAAGGGTTTTCTTCTGTCTTTCGAAGCTGTTCGACAAAACCGAGTATCGCATTCATCGGTGTACGGATCTCATGGGACATGTTTGCCAAAAAGTTAGCCTTGGCCTCAGCTGCGATTTCCGCCTGATATTTTGAGGCCTCAAGTTCTGCTGTACGAAGACGTATCAGGTGCGAGAGTCGTGTATTATAGAAGATAAAGAATAAGAGCAAAACGGTAAGGGCAAGACTGATCCAAAGTATTTCATCAAAATATTTACGAAAGATGTTTGGCTGATTCAAAGGGTTGTGAACGATCTCGTCAACAGCTTTGTTAAGCGATGCTTTTGAAATCCCATGCGCAAGGTATAAGCCGGCAAGGGCTTTAAAGCGTTCGTTCTTTGTCTCTCCCAAAGGGATATAGCGTGTTCCTATCAGGTTTTCGGTAATGCGTGCTTCATATTCCAGCTGTTCCTTTGTGAGTGCACGGGTATTATATTTGGAAAGGATGATATCGATGGCTTCATCTTTATGTGCCAGAGCATATGCCCAGCCCTCAAGAGTCGCCTTTTTAAAGGCCTGGACACGTTCGGGGTGCTCTTTTATCTCAGATTCGGTAGTGAAGAGCAGGTCCCCGTAAAAGTCTATCCCGTAGTTCTTCGGATCGATGATGTTGACATCGATCCCGTATTTCTTTTTCATCCAATAGGGCTCTATGCTGATGTAGGCTTCAGAGACATCAACCTTCCCGTTGACAAAGTCCATATGGGTAAAGTCCATAGGGATTTTGAGGTAGTCTCCCTTTTCCAGGCCCGCAAAGGAAAGCAGGCTGGTGATGATACTGTCATCAAGTCCTTCCTGATAGGATATTCTTTTTCCCCGCATCTCATAGGGGCTGAGAATACCGCTGCTTTTTCTAGAGATCAGGACCATCGCATTGTGTTGGAAGATAGTAGCGATGACCTTGACAGGATGTCCCTCTGCACGGTATCGGAGGATCACGGAATCGGCTACACCGTACTCAGATTCTCCATTGACAACCTGCATGATGTTGTTAAAAGCGGGGTCTCTCTCTTTGATGATCACGTCCAGACCGGCCTTTTCGTAAAATCCTTTCTCTTTCGCGACCAAAATACCTGCAAACTGATATTGATAGAACCATTTAAGCTGCACACTTACACGTTCAAGTGCTTTATCTTCGCCTAAAAGGTTACTAATACCCACAATCATTAGAAAACATAATCGGATTATCTGTGTTTTATGCATAGACTTATTGTAGCATTAAAATATATTTTTTGCTTTTATTTGTTTTTTTAAGTATGCTAAACAATCATTGTTTATTAAGGAAAGTGATGAAGAAGATAGGTTTGATGACGGGATTGCTCTGTCTGTGCAGTGTTATGCTTTATGCAGAAAACTGGAGTAAGACAAACATCCAGTACCTTTATGGAAACAGTTTTGACCAGTTGGCCGGTGGAGACTCTGTGCCGGATGGAGAGATGGAGACGATCACTATCGAACATGCGGGGGGATGGGATTATGGCAAAAACTTTTTCTTTATCGACATGTCTTCGGCGGATTTCGGTTCGGGAAAAAAGCATCTTATCTATGCGGAATGGGCACCAAAGCTCAGCCTTTCAAAGCTTGGTGATTCGACACTCTCATGGGGGATTATAAAGGACATCTTTATAGCCGGAGAGATCAATCAGGGAGATGATTTTCGTGCGATCAACCTAGGACTCGCCGTCGAACTGGAGCTACCGACTTTCACCTTTTTTGATGTAAACCTTTACACACGAAAAGACAACTATAATGACCGGACGATGCAGTTGACCCTGGCATGGGAGAGTCGGTTTGAACTTCTTTCTCTGCCTCTTGTGTTTGAAGGCTTCTTTGATTATTACGGCACAGACTTTGGAACAGAGGTCATCACCCAACCCAGACTCTTATTGGAAGGCAAGGCTTTCTCAGACAGACTTGAGAACCTTCAGGCCGGAACAGAACTTTACTACTATCGCTCTTCCGCAGCACCATGGAGAGGAGCTATCAATGAAGCTGTGCCTCAGATCATGATCAAATGGATATGGTGATCAGTACTTTTTGTTTTGATTTTCGATCAGATCACTGGGAACAAGGTCTGCGGTGAGCAGGTTCAGGTTTTTCAGTGTAAAAAGCCTAAGTCCTTCGCCTTTCTCGTTCTTAAGTTCATTGGAAAAGCCGTTCTTGGAAAAGATCACGTAGATATCTGCAGATAGATCGCTTTTTTGGCAGCTCTCCTTAAGACGGTTAAGGTCAGACTTCTTTGCCTTTGACTTTGAGAACTTCCAGCTTCCTGCAATGATCTTTCCTGATTTAGTCTTTGCCAGGATATCTATACTGTTATGGCTGTCCCAGTATGAACCGATCTTTTGCAAAGGGTCGTCTTTAAAACTTTTCTTTATCAGTTCGATCACAAGTCTTTCGTAGATAAAGTCTGAAAACTCTTGTGACCTATTGGAAAGAGCTTCCTTGAACTCCCGGTAATCACCCTCCTTTATCCCTTTGTAATAGGGAGAGACAGAGGCAAACCAGAAACGCATAAAGGGAAGAGTGAATAGAAGCTTGTCTGAAACGACCTCTTTAGGGTCAAGAGGCTTGGCCTGGGGTGCCTCTCTCTCCAGAAGGTCATGCTCTATGAGAAAGTCGACGGCATCTTCTCCCTCGGTTCGTGAGACATTGGCCTTCTTAAAAGCGGAATGTTCACGGCGGTCACCTGTGGCGATACCCGTAAGCAGAGTATGGTAGAGTCGATTACTTTGGGTGATCTTGGTAATATCGCCATGGATATACCGGTAGTTTTTTAAGATCTTCTCTTCGATCAACTCATCAAGGCTTTTGGAGATGTCGATATTCCAACCCATCCCGCCGAAGACAGAAAAGTATTCAATGGCCTTTTCGATTGCTTGGGGTTGAGTGACCGAAGAGGGCTCTTTGTCTGAAGAAACTGCACTGTGCTTGTTTTCTGAAGAAATAATGTTTTGAAAACAGAAAGAACGAAATTGCTCGAGCAGGGTGGGATGATTTGACATGAAAGGGGACCTTTAGTTTATATGGTCTAATTATACAGGTTTAAAGCCGCTTTTGTTGTCTTCAATATGATTATGGCTATAATCTGAATAAAAATCTGGAGATGCAATGGAAGCAGAGTTTATTAATGCGACGTTTTTTAGTTTGGGAGTGAACCTGATGTTTACTTTGATCACCTTGGTGGTGAGTGTTTTACTTCTTTTGGGCGTCGATAAGATCTTGCTGCGCGGGATAGACCTTCAATCCGAGATAAAACAGGGCAATATGGCGGCAGCGATATTTGCATCGTCTATCATGCTCTTTATTGCCATCATTGTAGGTATGGGGATTCGTTGAGCATCAGAGAAAAGTTCAACAATGTCCTTATAGCATTGGGGCTGATGTTTTTTCTTTTAACGTTTATTGACGTCAAAACGGGCTCAAAGCCTGCAGATATGAATGAGCCGCTTGTTCATGTCAGAACCCCTGTCAAGCCGAAGGCAGATAGAAGTGAGTATGATTTTCTGATCCCTAAAGAGGGCAGGGTGCAGAGTCTTACAAGCAGCATGGTCTCGAAGATATACAGAAGAGAGCATAAAGAGAGGCAGTACCCAAACGGATATGGCGTCTTTCTTCCCAACAAGATGGTCTATGCGATCACCGCGGCATCTGTCTCAAAAGAGCTCTATTATGTCAATGCCTACCTGAACGGTTATGTCCCTTTTGCCGCAAGTTCAGTATGGAAACCTCTGGAGTACCTGCGTACACGTATCAGCTATATGTATGATAAAAGCCATTACCGGGGCAGGTCGGATGTCTGGCAGACGGCCAAAGACTCTTTGAACCAGACCTTTGGGGATTGTGAAGACCATTCGATCGTTCTGGCCGATTGGCTGATTGGCTTGGGGTTTGATGCGCGCATAGCATTGGGCGAGGTACAGTTTCCGGGTGACAAACGAGGAGGGCATGCCTGGGTGGTACTCTTTGATAAGGGCAGGGAGTATATTCTCGAAGCGACCTCCAAGGCGAAATGGAGACAGCTTCCATTGGCCTCCTCTTTGCCGTATTACTATCCGAGGTTTATGTTCAATAGAGATTACCTGTGGTCAAATACAGGCTCTGTCTACACGGTGAAGTACTCCGGCAAGAAGTGGGTCAAAAGTGGAAGGTTTGTCCCCGATGATCCATACTATCCCGACTTAAGATCATAAGGTCCTGTGTATATCCTTATCTTCCAAGGGCTCTTCACACGCACTCTACAAAAATCGCTTATCATTATAAAAACGGAAAAAGGATATTTGTAATGAAGAAGATGTTAAGTGTACTTCTTTTGTCGATGCTTGTTGCAGTGTTGGCACAGGCCAATGAAGAGGGACTGGAAAAAGCCTATTATGCGGGCGGCTGTTTTTGGGGAGTGGAGTACTATCTTGAGCAGAAAGAGGGTGTCAAAACCGTCACATCAGGATTCATGGGAGGTTTTACGAAAGACCCCACCTATGAGGATGTCGTCTATACCAAGACAGGGCATATCGAGACGGTCGAAGTGGTGTATGATCCATCTATCGTAAGTTATGAAGAGCTGAGTAAACTCTTTTTCGAGATACACGACTTTACCCAGGTCGGCGGCCAGGGACCGGACAGGGGAGAGCGCTACGAAAGCTATGTGTTTTACAGTAATGAACAGGAGAAGAAGATAGCGCAGAAACTCATCGATATTTTGAGTGAGAAGGGTTACAAGGTGGCCACAAAACTACAGCCTTCAAGCACGTTTTACAGTGCAGATGCATATCATCAGGACTATTACGTGCGTCACGGCTCTACGCCATATTGTCACGGGTACAGGAAGATATTTTAATCCCAACAGCCTTTGAAATAAGAACTCCTCTATAGCTTTTGAAAAACGGCATGGATAGGATTGTGATCAGATATATTCTTTGTGTTGATGGCTTTGGAACTGATGAGTTTCAATCCGCGATAGAAGATATGATCGATCGGTTTTGAGAAGACCTGTTTGATGTGGTGTCTCTCTTCAACCATGGCCTTGCTTAGACCCAGCGTCTCTTGAAAGGCTTCAAGCATCTTCATCCGTTTTTTGTTCCAGTTGTTAAAATCACCGCTGACAATCATGGCTCCTTCATAAGCGTGCAGCAGTTGCCTTATCTTCTCAAGCTCATCGTTGAAGAGCTTTGCCGGGACAAAATTGATACCGTGCATGTTGACAAGGTAAAGCGGTGCTCCGTTGTCAAAGAAGTGTGAGGTGAGCAGCGTGCTTTTGCGTGTGCTGATGATAAACTCCTTTTTGTGTGTCAGTGCTATCTTTGTGGCATGAAAACCGCAGGTCGAAGCGGTCAAGAGTCCGTAGGTATACTCTTTGGTCTGCATATTCGCTCCCATGGCATAGGAGAACTTCTGCAGCTCCTGTGGTGTATGCTTAGGCATCTTATACTCCTGAAAAAGCAGGAAGTCGCTGTGATGCGTGCGAAGGAGTTCATGCAGTCTGTGTTGAAAGTCGGGATTGAGGTTCTCTTTATGAATGTTCCAGCAGAGCAGTGAAAAACGCTTGTCTACCGCTTTTTGTTGGTGCTGATAAAGGTAGGGATTGTGTTGAGGTACCAACATGCTTATACCTGCAGTGCAAAGACACGCATCAGATTTTCAAATATGCGTCTTGGTTTACCCACGGGTTCGATCTGCAGTGAAGCGTTTTGCAGCAGATCTTTCATCCATCTGTCCACCTGGCGGATCTGTTCTTTAGAGTAAGCGACGGTGACGACTTCGTAGTTCAACAAGAGGCTGCGGTTATCCAAGTTGACCGACCCGAGCATTACCGCATCATCATCAAAGAGGATCGCTTTGGCATGGAGCATAGCCCCCTCATACAGGGCTATCTCTATACCCAGATCCTGAAGCTCGCGGATATAGCTGCTGCGGGCAAGATCGGCGATAAGGTGATCAGAGGTTCTGGGCGTGATGATCTTGATGTCGACGTTTCGGTGATGGGCAATACGCAATGCCTGAAGGATACTCTCATCGGGTATGAAATAGGGTGTAGCGACCCAGATACGTCCGGAGGCCTTGTGGATTCCATGGATGATCGCTTCAAACAGTGCATCTTCGGGTATGTCAGGTCCGGAGGGGATGACCTGCAAGGTAGAACTGCCTTGATGGGCCGTTTTGTCAACATGTATCTTTTTATCCGGGAGCTGGTTGGCATAGGCCCAGTCAGTTTCAAATATCTGAAGGTAATAGCTGACGATCGAGCCTTCACAGCGATAGAGGATGTCGCTCCAGCGGTTTTTCATAGCAACGGGTCCCATATACTCCTTTGCCAGGTTCATGCCGCCGCTAAAAAGAATGGTATCGTCTATGAGATAGATCTTTCTGTGATAACGCAGGTTGAAAGGGTTTAACAAGGCGAAGGTCAGTGGCGGCATAAAGAACGATACCTCTATGCCAGCAGCTCTGAGCTGTCTGAGTGGAAACTGCCAGATGTAGATCCAGCGTGAACCGAGGGTATCGGTGAGTATCCTGACCTTGACACCCGCTTTTGATTTCTCGACAAGCAGGTCAAAGAGTTCAGATGTGACGGAATCATGCCTGAGCAGATAAGTGCTCAGACTGATGTTATGTTGTGCAGTTCTGATCGCATCCAGCAGTGCTTTGTAGGCAATGACACCGTCTGTATAGAGCTCAAAATCGTTATCGTCGGTAGATGGAGGGATGCCGTTACTGCGTAGAAGGGTGTCGATATCGTGCGCTGCCGGAAGTCCTTGCTTCTTCGCGGGGATGTTCAAAGGGGACTTCTCCTTGGCTAACCAGCGTTTGCGCACACCAAAGAGAAAATAGAGCAGTGCGAAGAGATAGGGGGCGATAACCAGAAGCAGCAGCCAGGCGATGATGGCCGTGGGGTTACGCCGTCTGTAAAGCATATGGATCAGTGCAGCAAGTATCAAAAAACCACCCAGTGAATAGAGGAGGTAAAAACTGATAATCTGATCCCATTGAACCTGCATCGATTCCCTTGTAAAGAGGTTTTGCTATTCAAGAGTATATCACAAATGTACAGCCGAAGGGTTCTTGTGCAGAGTTAATCAAAGCGTATGCTCTGTAAAGTTTAAACTTTAGTATTAGTGCGGTTTTTGCATTAGACTTTTTGCTAAGAGGTGTTATAGTTTGAGAGTTTCCTTGCTTGAAATATGAAGGGTGTCAAGAGATCCCCTCTAATTATCTGAATCGAGGCAACACATGAAAGAGACCATTGCCATATATAAAAAACAGCGTGCTTTCATAGAAAACTCGCTTACATCGATGATGGAAAGTATGGACTTTTCTCAATATGATATGATGAAGAAGTCGGTATTCACTCTTTTCCCCGCATTAAAAGCCACCTACAAGATCAATAAAAAGTATAAACAGTCTTCGCCGCTCTATTCGGAAGAGGGTGCCGACAGCAGTCTTATCGGGATTGACAAGACGCACCTCATTGAGCGCATCCAGTTCAGAGAGGATAACTTATACATATCCAACTCTTATGTCAACTCTCGCAGCGGCACACCGTATATCACGGTCACTGTAAAACTCGAAGATGAGTACCTGGTTTACGACTTCGAGCTGTATGCTCTGTTGAAAGAGCTTTCATTAATAGAAGGCGATGAACGTTTTGCTGCCTTTACCCGGTATGTCTATAGTCTTTTCGGGTTTTTACTGGCTGCATTCTCTGTGACGCTGATCGTGTATGCCGTTTATATTGTCTGGTCATTGGTCGCTGGAGACAATAAAGAGCTGCTGGCCGGATTGTTCCGCTCTATTATCGCATTGACACTGGGACTGGCGATCTTTGATCTGGCGAAGACGGTGCTGGAGCATGAGGTCTTCTATAAGAGCATCAGCCGGAAGAACAACCTGGAGAACCGTCTTTTGGCACGATTTTTGACCTCTATCATCATCGCACTGTCGATAGAATCACTTATGGTGGTTTTCAAAATATCACTGAGTGACTACTCGCAGATGGTACATGCCTTTTATCTTATAGCCGGTGTGGGTATCATGATCATATCATTAAGCCTCTTTATCTTTATCATGCGTTATCAAGGAAGCAAGAGTTAGCTTCTTAAAGGTAGTGAAATTAGGTATCATAGTACATCAATTTATAAGGATGTCATATGAAACGCATCAGTCATCTCTCTTTTTTGTCTTTATGTGTACTAGCGGCGACAACAGTATGCGCAGGGACTGCCCTGGCCTATGATGAGTACCTGGGACTGTTTTCACAGGATGAAAAAAGCTATGTTGTCGGTAGTGGCGAGGATGCCGTAGAGATCAGAAGAACGATGACGTCGTGTGCAAAAAACAAGGGGTTCTTTCAACCTTTTGTACCTCTCAAGGGTGTGACAGCGGTGACGGAGATCGAAGTACTGCATGCTCTGAATGACGAGGATGCCGTAGTCGTTGATATGCGCATGGAAGCGTACTTTCTGGAAGAGACTATCCCTCATGCGATCAACATCCCTTATACCGAGATAGAGCTTCATCTTGACCAGTTGGGGTGTGAAAAGCTTGACAATGGATGGGAGTGCTCCAAGGCAAAGAAGGTTTATGCCTTCTGTAACGGTCCTGTCTGTCCACAGTCTCCAATCGCTATCAAGACGATGGTAAAGAAAGGTTTTCCGGTTGAGAAGATCTATTATTACCGCGGAGGCATGCTTGATTGGAGTGCCCTTGGACTTACAACGGTAAAAGGTGAGTTTTAAAAGGGTTGTTCGTGTCGAATGTATAAAGTAACAAGCTCTTTTTTGTACAATACGCTTTATGTATACATTAGAAAACCTAGAATCTGAACTTTTAGAGAAGACACAGAGCAAGAGAGAGGAATTTATCCGGCTTTTTCACGGTCGAGGAGGTTGCTATGAAGGCTGGGAGTTCCTTACTGTCGATGCAATCGACAAGGTATTGAGCGTTGCTTATTTCACGGAGATAGATGAGGCCCTGGATAACAGACTCCAAAAGCTCTTTGAGAAACTCTTTGAAACGGGTGCCTATGAAGCCGTCGTCCTTCAAAGACGTTACCTGCCAAAGGCCCCGAGTGAAGTACTTCTGGGAAGGCTCCCGGAAAAGCTCTATGCTGTGGAAGAGGGTTTGCGTTATAAACTCGACCTGATGAACAATCAGAACAGTGGGTTTTTCCCTGATATGAAAATCGGCCGGCAGTTCATCAGAGAAGAGGCCCGGGAGAAGCGTGTCTTGAACCTGTTCTCCTACACCTGTGCATTTTCCGTGGCAGCGTACAAGGGTGGTGCAAGCAGTGTCGTCAATGTCGATATGAGCAAGAGAGTACTTGAAACGGGCCGCGACAATCACCGTCTAAACGATGTCGAGATACGTGGGACGCGTTATATGCCTTATAATATTTTAAAGTCGTTTTCGCGTATCAAGAAGGCGGGTCCCTATGATCTTATCATCATCGACCCGCCCAGTTTTCAAAAAGGCAGTTTTGCCGCGACGAAAGACTATCAGAAAATCATACGAAGACTTGAAGAGTTGGCATCTGAGAAGTGTACGGTACTTTCTGCTTTGAACAGTCCGCATCTTGACTCGCAGTTCATCATCGATCTATTCAAGGAAGAGGCTCCCTCTTTTCATTTCATCAGACGCTTAAAGAACATGGAGAGTTTTCCCAGTAGAGAGAGTGAAAGGGCTTTGAAGAACCTGATCTTTCAGAATTACAGTTAAAGAGAGAAGTTTTTATTGCTTATTTTTCTTAAGCTCTTCAATAAACTCTTTTGCACTGTCGCCGCGCCAGTACTCTGCCAGGCCGACAAGGCCATCGACGAGATAGCGTGATTGGAATCCTTTGAGTCTCAAGAAGGTACGTGCGATGATAGCACGGTCTTTATGTGGACAGGCGGTGACGATGAGTTTGTGCTTGTCCAGTTCGTCTAGACGTTGAGGCAGTTCGTTAAGGGGGATGTTAAGCGCATTTTTCA
This sequence comes from Sulfurimonadaceae bacterium, assembly GCA_041572615.1. GTDB lineage: Bacteria > Campylobacterota > Campylobacteria > Campylobacterales > Sulfurimonadaceae. The sequence continues at coordinate 2,534 of JBFFSC010000010.1, read as the reverse complement.
TGTGCCATGCTTCAAACTCCTCTTTGAAGCGGATGTCGATCAGCTGGGCAGTTCCTTCCTCGAGCATCACACTTAACTTGACACTGTTGATCTTCATGGCTTTACGTTCTTCATAAGTGAAGTGGTTCAAATAGGTCTCGTAACTGCTTGGAGTGAGCGCTGAGTCCATATGAGCTTTATCGTCTGCATTGGCCATAGAGAAGAGTAATCCAAATGCGATTAAAAGGGATGTTGTTTTCATCAAAAAGCCTCCAGGGTTAAAGACGGACTGAACGATCAATGAAGTCGCTTGACACCTTTGAGGTGCAGATAGATACATGCACCGTCATTGGCATTATATGCGGTGATATTACCGTTCATATGGGTAGTCATAATTATCTTTGACATGTAAAGTCCTATCCCCGTACCGGACTCTTTATCTTTTGTCGTGACATAAGGATCAAAAATATGCTCAAATATCTTTTCCTCTATGCCGCCTCCGTTGTCACAGATGGAAAGACCGATCTTGTTGGCTTCAAAACCGACTTCGATTTTGATTCTTCCCTCACCCTCTTTGATACGCTTGTTCTCCATGTTTTTACAGACGGCATCTTTCGCATTCGTGATGACGTTTAAGAGTACCTGGGAGAACTCGTTGCGATAACCATCGATCATCAAATTGTTTTTCGTGATGTTGTTGACGACAGTGATTCGGTGCTTGTCGAACTGTGGTTGAAGGATTTTTAATACATTGTCAACAGCATTTTCCAGTGAAAAGAACTCTTTCTCCTTTTTCGGCTTGAAAAAGCTTGAAAAGTCTGTGACTGTCTGATCCATAAATTCGACCTGAGCCTGAATCTTGTCCAGGGCTTCATCTATTTTAGGATGACGTTTTCCTGTGAGTTCCTGGTCTATCTTTGCTGCTTGAATAACAGCGGAAGTTGTCGCGAGAGGCTGTTTCCATTGATGGGCAATCGATGCTATCATCTCCCCCATGAGTGCCATTTTTGACTGTTGGATCAAGATCTCCTCTTGTTGCTGTTTCTCTCTTAGGGCTTCTTCGACTTTCTGTTCAAGATTGTCTTTGTACTCATGCAGTTCCTCATGGGCATGATGAATAATGCGAAAGGCCTCGACACGGCTGAACTCAAAATAATAGACCAGCAAGATCACGACAAGGTAGGTAAAGGCGAGGTTGGTAAAGGAGGTGGCCGTGAACGGGACAGCCTCCCAGTTGTCAATTCCGAAAAAGGCTATTGTCAAGACAGCCGCGATATAGATAATACTGTAGAAGGTCCCGACCCTAAGTCCCTTGAGATAGATACTCAGTATTGGCAGCATGACAGCCTGAGCCAGGGCATAATCATGATGTTTTTGATCAAAGATAAATAGCAGTGTCAGGAAGAAGATCGTCAAGATCAAGATTGTCGAGGCGAGTGGGATATTGCCCTTTTTTGTCAGGATATACCAGGTCAGGCCCGCAAAAGCCAGGCTGATAAGTTCCAATGCTATGATCAGATAAAGTTGTGTGACAAATAGATTATAGATAATATAAAAAAGAAGGACAAAAACCAGTAGGGAAAGGGTGGAGAGTACCAGGAAAGCCTGACGGTATGCTTTGTCGTCAGTGGTAAGACCAAGCTTTTTCTGCAGGATTGAGTGAAACAACAGCCCACCTTTTTTATTTATAGTTTAGCGAAAAAAACCTAAGAGTTAGGCAGTGATGTTTTCATATTTAGTGCTTTGCGATTCAGCTGGGTGTCAAAGGTCTCTTATGATGCTGTATCATCGTCTGTTTTTTTCTTTTGTTTCGCGGAGGGTTTGGCAAGTATTTCAATGTAGAATTCATCCCAACCTTCTGATTTTGCCTTCTCTACCGCAGAAATGATCTCGGAAGTATTGATACCTTCAGCTGTTGAAGATGTTTTTCCAAGTTTACATTCAAACTCCCAAAACGCAGAGTTCCCGGGCAATGCTTTTTTACGTTCACGTTTGAGGTACCTGCGAATATCATACTTGATAGCATCTAGAACACGCTCAGGGTGCTTGTTTGGTTGGGTGAGTTTAAATACTTTTTTCAATTATTTCCTTCTCTTTAGTCGATTGTCGAATTGTACAGAAGTTTCACTTGCGATTAGGTTGAAAAGAAAAAATAAGAGTGTGTGATAAAAAAATCGTATAGAAGAAATTGTCGAAGTGCTTACAGGCGTTTGAGCCTGTAAGAAGGGAGTGTAACTTACAGAGCCGTTACGTTTTCTGCTTGAGGGCCTTTTTGACCTTCACCGATCTCAAATGTCACTTTTTGACCATCAGCCAAAGTAACACGACCAGGACCTGTACTGTTTACTTGACGGAAGTGTACGAATACATCAGCTCCACCATTGTCTTGTTGGATAAATCCGTAACCTTTTTCGTCATTGAACCATTTTACAGTTCCGTTTTGTAATTCTGCCATGAGAATCCTTGTTTAAAAAATACACTTTAAAAGTGGAATCAAAATCGGTGGAGTCTTTCGGTTTAGCAGATTTTACTCGTAACATACCCAAAGATGAACT
>JBFFSC010000009.1:0-28907 GCA_041572615.1 Sulfurimonadaceae bacterium | reverse complement strand
GCACTCACATGTACGAATGCTTTTTCCAGGCGTGGGCTTTGCATCAGTTCAAGTTTAGTACGCGCGATGTTTTCAAGCGTTTTGAAGTACTCGATATGTGCAGGTCCTATCTTGCCCACGACAGCGACATGTTGATGTAAAAGCTGAGAGATCTGATAGATATCACCTTTCTCTCTGGCACCTGCTTCTGCTATGTAGACTTCCGTATCGTCCGGCAGGTCCATATTGATGTCTTTGACGATTCCGCCCAAGGTATTAACCGAACGCGGTGTCATGTAGACTTTACAGTGTGACTTTAGAATCTGGTACAGGAAGTTTTTCATGCTTGTCTTGCCATAACTTCCCGTCAACGCGACGACCTTGAGGTCTTTCATCGCCTGAAGCTTGTTCTTCGCATCTTTCATAAAAGCAAGGAATAGAAACTTCTCTATAAATATTGAACCAAGTGTCGCGACAAAGAGGGGCATGAAGACACCGTAGACTTCACACGCATTATTAAGCGTACACAAAAAGTTTTGAAAGAGTGTCAAAAAGATCAATAGGATCAGGAATCGTCGTACTCGCCATGTGAGGACAAGAGGTTTGTCAAGGCGCTTGTGCCAGACAAAAAGTGCAGGAAGTGCCGCAAAGTAAAAGTAAATAGCAAAGAATTCTGCCCATCCTAAGGAATACATCCCGTAATAGAGCATAAAGGGTAAAATAAAATAAAAAAGATGCCACCATGGCTTATGGTGCTTCGTAATGACACGTTCAATCTGGTAGTTGTACCACTGAAGATTCGTTATCAGGTACCAGCCAAGACTGAAAACGAACAGGACATTGGTGACAAAAAGAAGAAGTTGTATATAATCCATCAGTTCTGTACCGGCCTTACAAACATCTCTTCTATCTCAGTAGCAATAGACTTTGCACGATTAACAAAAAAGAAATGATCACCCTGATAAACCGTGTAACGGTTGTTCTTTATCAATCCTTGGATCGTCTCTCCTGCGATAAGAGGTGTGGCTTCATCCTTCTCTCCCCAACAGATCAATGCCTTATTGGAGAAGCTTTCAAACACTTTGGAAAAGTCCTCATCTACCACCTTTTTAAAGGTCTCGTACATTATAGTATTTAAGGTTTTGGCGTCCTTTGCTCTAAAGATCCTGCCTATGGCACTCAAGCCCAATACATTAAGAAGTTTAGTCAACTTTATTTTAAGCTTGACAGAGAGTGTCTTAGGAAGCTTGATGCCTGCAGATGAGAGCAGGACCAACAAGGTCGGATTCAATAAAGTCGCGACCTTACCGCCAAAGGAGTGACCGACCACAACCTCTTTCTTTGCACCGATAAGTTCCAAAAAGATTTCTATTATACGGGCATATTCGGCGGTATCAAGGACACTATGGTTTATGCTGCCGCCAAACCCGGGCAGATCGATGTAGATATGACGGAAGCCTGTCATATAAGGTTCAAATGCCTGCTTCATTATCTCTTTGTTCGAACCCCATCCGTGCAATACAATCAGGTCATGTTTGGCATGAGGGTTGATGATCTCGTAAGCGATACTGTAAGTATGCTGATCATGCTGGAAACTCTTAAGCGCCATTATGCTTTACCCTTTGCCGAACGGATGGAATGCAGGTAATTATAGTTTACCTTTATCTCTCTTTTGATCGGCAGGTCTATCTTTTGAACAAGCGCTGTAAAGTCTTCAAAGAGGTAGTTTGCCATCGAACCCGGTATCGGATTGATTTCGTTAAGAAGGACCTTGCCATCGACGACAAAGAAGTCACAACGGATCAATGCCCCTTGAAAGACCGGAAGATATATCTTCTCAAAAGCACGATAGAGTTCTTCTTTTAGTTCCGCCGGTATATCGGCCTCATGCACTTGCTCAGAACGCGAAAAGTCGAGGTATTTTTTGTCAAAATCCAAGAACTCCTCTTTTTGAGGCTCTTCAACCAATGAGAGTTTCAGGCCCTCTGTTGTCATACAGCCTGCTACGTTATACTCTTTGACACCTTCGATAAAAGGCTCTATGAGAAGCTTGTCATCAAATTCATAAGCAACATCAAGTGCATAATCAAGCTCTTCAGGTTTTTTCACAATACTGACACCTATCGAACTGCCCAGGCGTGTAGGTTTGATGATACATGGCAAGGCTGTCTGAAGATCTCTCTGCCCTGAAAGAAGTTCATATGAAACAGTATCAACTTCACATGCACTCGCATAAGCCTTTGTCAGGAACTTATCAAAACTGATCACGCTGGCATCCTTACGCGGCCCGATGTAATCTATGCCGTAAAACTCAAAAAGTGCCGCCACCGTAGCATCCTCGCCGTCTGCACCATGTATAAGATTAAGTACTCTCTCAAAACGCAAGCTTGTTGATTTAAACAAAGCTTTTTGTGAAAACCCGCCTTGTTCAAGGGTAAGTACAGGCTCTTTTTTATAGGCACCAGAACTGAAAAGCTTAGCATCCATTTTATTCTTGTCTATGTAATAAAACGTATGATCTTGGTCTAGAAAAATAAATTCCAGGTCCAATGTAGATAGTTTTTCTTTAAGAGTGATAGCGGAGACAATGCTTATCTCATGTTCATAGGAAGCGCCGCCAAAGAGTATTGCTAGGTTCAATGTATGTATCCTGATAAATAATGAAAGTAATTCTATCTAATTAAGTTTAAAAAAGAAGAAACAGGTAAGAAACGCTTATCTAAAAGAGGGTCATTTGAGTTTCTTGAGTGCTTCTTTGACGATTTCCCCTGTATCATTAGAATCAATTCCGGCAAGTACCTTGATGATCTGCTCTTTTTTAAAGCCAAGACTTTCAAGTGCCATAGCAGCTTCTGCCTGTGATGGCGAACTTTGTTGTTCACCTTGTGTATCAACGACAAAGTTACTGAGCTCAACCAAAATACGACTCGCACCCTTGGGACCGATTCCTGGAACCCTTTTAAGCGAAGCCACGTCATTGGCCTGGACAATACTGAGAAAGCTGCTTGGCGTGTATGTCGAGCATATGGCAAGGGCGACCTTTGGTCCTACACCATTGATCTTGACAAGCTGAGCAAACATCTGTTTCTCGCTCTCATCCGCAAACCCGTACAGACTGTGTGCATCCTCCCGAATAACCTGAATCGTATAGAGCTTTACCCGTTCAGACCCCAAGGCATGAAAAGTATTGATGGAGATAAACACCTCATAGATCAACCCATTGACATTGATATGTACAAGCGTGGGTTCTTTTTTCTCTATTGTTCCCTCTATTCCTACGATCAATTCTCTTCTCCCCCTCTGTTTTCAGGCACTATCTCATAAGCATCTGTCTCTTCATTTCGTCCAAGTACAAAACATTTTTCATTACCCGTACCTTTGGGTACAAGATAAAGTTCGATTTCCGGTTCAATGAGTTTGAAACGGATCTCATTGTGACCTTTATATTGGTCATGGTTGATAATCTTGGAGCTAAAGATATCCGCTTGGTATGTATTTGACTTCGCACATAGTAGCTCATACATATCTTCCTTCTGCTTGAGCTCTTTTTGCAACTCGACCAGTTGGGCTTGAAGGTTTTGAAACTCCTTGAACTTGGCCACAAAAGCACCAGGCATCTTCGCCCCGCTCTGCTTATAGTGTGCCAACCTTTTTTTCAGATCCACGATGGCACCGGCATTGTCTTGCAAAATTGTCTCTTTTTTCTGGACCTCTTCTTTTAGCTCTCTTATCTTTCGCGACTGAACAAGTATCTCTTCAGCATTTTCATCAAGTGCTTCTTTGTCTTCTTCATACAAAACAGGAGAGATGGTAAAGGTATTCTCCTCACCTTGAAAAGTTTTGATTTCGATCTTGGAACTTGCCACGATATCGACATGTGATGCGATTGTGTCAATCAGAACTTCTTTGGCGATAATCTTTCCACCCGCAGCCTGAGCGATCTCAACACTCTCTGCTTCGATAACGCCCTGTTCCAAACGCGTAACCTTCACCTTTTTGCCTTTGGCTTTTCCCTTGTGGATATTGATCTCGATATCATCCGCTTCAATCAATGAACTCTGATGTGTCTGCCCAAGTATCTTTACCTTATTGGCCTTTATCTTTGCATTGTTCCCGACATTGCCATCAACATTGATCTCATTGACCTCAACCTCCATCCCGGCACCGATGGCATCTTTGAAAGCATCCGTCTCTTTCACATTGATTGACACATCTGTATCCATCCCGGCACCGATAGAACCCGTTGTCTTAAAACTTATCTCACTGACCTCAACCTCTACATTGATGTCATAGGTATTGTTTTCAAACACTACATAGCCGCTGTTTTTAGCACGATACTCAATGTTGTCTTCGTTTTCGATCACTTCAATCTTGTCACTCACGGCAAATGTAGGTGCATTGGCTATGAGCGGTTCGGCAGGCTCTATATACTCTCCCCTGCAGTTGCGTCCCGGATCACCTTTTTTTGCCTTGATATATTCAATCAAAAGTTCATTCTGCGTGACCGCCTGTATAAAGCCGCGATTGTAATGGTCGACCTTGTCTTTCTCCTTCTCTTCATCATCTTTATAATGAAAGACCAGTTTATCATCGACCGTTGCATTCAAATCAAGTGTATGGCCGACTTCAAATGTCATCTTCTGCTCGACAGTCAAAGTCCCGTTAACACGTACCTTTGCAACAAACTTTTCAATCTCTTCGCCCAGCTTCTCATCCCATATGCCGATGAACATATTCGCTCTGAGCTTGCGTTTGTTGATAAAAGCTCTTAACTCCTTCTCCAGACCATCAAAATACTCTATAGTCGAACCCGGCTTGATCGATGCAAAAAGGCGTGTCATCGAAGGGTTGGCACCGATGCTGATATTTAGCGTGGAGAACTTGTCACTCTTATCCGCAAGGATGATCTCTATCTCATAGTTCTGACGGATCAATGTATTTGCATCAGAGAGCAAGGCTTCGTCGTTAAGCTCTTTTAACTCGTCCCCTATGACTTCATGCTCTTCTGCGTCACCTTTTTTCACAAAGGTCTGAACATCGAGAAGATTAAAATCAAGATCAGATGCTTTAAGACCATGAGTGGCAGCAGTTGACACAAGCTCTTTAGCTATGTTGTCAGTACGGACAACGAAAGGTGAAAAGTTACTTAATGGTGTATCACTCTGCTTCAAAAGGGGCCTTTATCAAATTTAATCAAAATCATTAGTGTATTATTATATCATGTAAACGACAATTCGTTTTCAATCAGCAAGAATTATACCAATCTATAGGCGCCTATGTTCAGATCAATTTTCACTAACAGTATCGGTACACTTTTCTCCAGGATATTAGGATTTATACGTGATCTCTTGACAGCATCCGTTTTGGGTGCGAACATCTACAGTGATATATTCTTTGTCGCCTTTAAACTACCCAACCTCTTCCGTCGTATCTTTGCTGAAGGGGCTTTTGCGCAGAGCTTTATTCCGAGCTTTACCGCTTCAAGGAACAAAGCCGTCTTTGCTGTACATATCTTTATCCTCTTCTTTTTTGTCATCTTTCTACTCACCATGCTTGTTCAGATCTTTCCCTATTATGCGGCCAAGGCCATAGCTGTCGGATTTGATCACGAAACACTGCTCTTGGCAGAACCCTTTGTCGCTTTAAACTTCTATTATCTGCTTTTCATCTTTATCGTCAGTTTTTTATCCGCCCTGTTACAATATAAAGAGCATTTTGCGACTACTGCATTTTCAACCGGGCTGCTCAATATTGCCATGATTATCGCATTACTCTTAGCCTATGACAAGGAGTCTGACGAAACCGTATATTATCTAAGCCTTGGAGTCCTTGGTGGCGGTTTTTTGCAGTTTCTATCCCATTTCCTCATGGCAAAACAAAAGGGCATGATAAGGTTGTTGCTTGGCGGTTGTAAACATTTTTTTGCCAAAAAAGAGAAAGTCATTGATGAGAAGAAACGGTTCAGTCGAAGTTTTTTCCCGGCAATATGGGGAAACTCTACCGCTCAGGTCTCTGCATTTTTAGACACATGGCTTGCCAGCTTTCTTGTAACCGGTTCTATATCCTACCTCTATTATGCCAACCGCATCTTTCAGCTTCCGCTGGCACTCTTTGCTATTGCCACCTCTGTTGCTCTCTTCCCGCGAATATCAAAATACATCCGTCACAACAAACACGAAGAGGCAGAGCATGCTTTTTATCAGGCTTTCTGGTTCTTGGCCGGCCTGCTGAGCCTAAGTCTTATCGGCGGGTATATGCTTTCTGAAGAGATTGTCTGGCTGCTCTTTGAACGCGGTGCCTTTGAAAGAGCTGATACACACAATACTGCCTTGGTACTGGAGATGTATATGATAGGTTTGCTTCCCTTTGGCCTGAGTAAACTTTTCTCCCTGCAGCTTTACGCACAACATCGCCAAAAAGAAGCCGCCAAGATCGCGACCTACTCTTTAATAGCGAACATTACCCTTTCGCTGGCTCTTATCTCTCCATTGGGTGCTGTCGGTCTTGCCCTGGCCTCTTCACTCAGCGGACTCATCTTGTTTGTCTATACGATCAAGGCTTATGGTACAGCACGCTTTTTGGCTATAATTTCGGACAAAAAAGCTCTTATCCTTTTACTAGCATGTGCTTTACTGATTCCAATACTATATTTTTTTAAAGAGATGATCCATGACTATCTATGATTCTGTACGCAAGATTAAAGAAGACTTCAAACCAATCACACCCGGCAAAGCGACCCTCTACGTATGCGGGCCTACTGTTTATGATGATGCACACCTCGGACATGCCAAAAGTGCTCTCGTCTTCGACCTGCTTGTGCGCACACTAGAAGCCAATGGACTTGATGTCACCTTTGCACGGAATATTACAGACATTGATGACAAGATTGTAAAAAAAGTCGAAGAGACCGGTATGAGTCTGAGTGAACTGACAGAAAAATACACTGCTGCCTATCATCGTGATATGGATGCCTTGGGTATTCGACGTCCTGACATCGAACCTAAGGCAACTGAATCGATGACGTCGATGATCAAACTCATCACAGATCTCGTCGAAAGCGGACACGCCTACGAGACACCCGATGGGGATGTATATTTTGACACACAAAAAGACAGCAAATACCTTAGTATTTCAAACAGGACTCAGGAACAAGATGAGACGCAAAGCCGAATAGAGGTCAATTCTTTCAAAAAGAACCCTGCCGACTTTGCCCTGTGGAAGCACTTTGACCAGGGTATAACCTATGATACCCCTTTCTCGACAGGCCGTCCAGGCTGGCATACAGAATGTGCCGCTATGATTGAGGAACACCTGGCCGTTGAGGGCAAGTATGCTATCGATATCCATGGCGGTGGTGCCGACCTTCTTTTTCCCCATCATGAGAATGAGGCAGCTCAACATCGATGCGCGACTAATCAGGAGCTTGCAAAATACTGGATGCACAACGGCTTTGTCAATATTGATGGCGAGAAAATGTCAAAAAGCCTTGGCAACAGCTTTTTTCTGAAAGACGCCCTGCATTCCTATCATGGCGAAGTCTTGCGTTTTTACCTTTTAAGTACACATTATAGGAGTGATTTCAACTTTAATGAGCTTGATCTTCAAGCCTCGAAGAAACGTCTTGACAAGCTATATCGTCTTAAAAAACGCCTCTTTGGCATGAAGGTAAGTGAAGAGAAGACACCCTTTCAATCGGCACTCCTTGAGGCACTCAGTGACGACCTCAATATTTCAAAAGGGCTTTCCCTTCTCGATGAGATGATTTCCAAGGCAAACGAGGCCCTTGATGCCAACCCGAAAGATAAACTGATCAAGCGTCATGCTTTGGCAGATATGGCCTATATTGAAAAACTACTCGGCTTTGGATCACAAAACCCTTTCGAATATTTCCAATTCGGCATCGATGAAGTTTTAAAGACAAAGATCGACACGCTTATTGAAAAAAGGTCTGCAGCCAAGGCGGAAAAAGACTTTGCAACTTCTGACGCGATCAGGGATGAACTTCTTGCACTTGATATCTCCATTATGGATACAGCACAGGGAACATTCTGGGAAAAGAACTGAAAAGTCTACTGCGTGTCTGACCCTCAAAACAAGTTCACCAAGATCGATTAAAACTCGTCTTAATCATTTTGCAGTATAATCACACCAAAAAACAAAGAAGACAGATGATTCCCTACTCCAGCGTAAAACCATATCTTTTTAAACTTCAGCCAGAGACCGCGCATCATCTCGTCGAGTACTTTTTACGCGGTGCGAACATTTTACCTTCAGCATTTAATCCGTGGATAGAAAACCATTTCATCACACATGAATCACTCTCCCAAGAGCTCTTCGGCCGTACCTTCCTGAATCCTGTCGGACTGGGTGCAGGCTTTGATAAGAATGCCACCATGATCCGTGGAACACAAGCCTTAGGGTTTGGCTTCACAGAGATCGGTACCGTCACCCCTAAGCCGCAAGCAGGTAATCCAAAACCACGCATGTTCCGCCACATTGAGGAAGAGAGCGTACAAAATGCAATGGGTTTTAACAATGCAGGTATGAAACGTGTATACAAACGGTTGAAAAAACGCTTTCCTTTTTCAACACCAATCGGTGTCAATATCGGTAAGAACAAGACAACGGATGAAAAAGATGCGATCAGTGACTATATGGTTCTGATACAAAAATTCAAAGACCTATGCGACTATCTTGTCATCAACATCTCTTCGCCAAATACACCGGGTCTAAGAGACCTGCAGAACGAATCATTCATCAAAGAGCTATTTGATGAGGCCAAAAAGCTTACAGACAAGCCAATCCTGCTGAAAATAGCACCGGATATGACACCGGAACAGGCTGTCGAACTTTCTAAAATGGCTGTTGATGCAGGAGCCTCCGGCATCATCGCGACAAACACCACCATTGACTACTCCCTGGTCAAAGAACCCAAAGAGATTGGCGGAATCAGCGGTGCTGTCTTAAAAGAGAAAAGCTTCAAAATATTTGAAGCCATCGCTAAAGAACTTTACGGCAAGACACTGCTTATATCTGTCGGTGGTATTGATTCCGCTCAAGAGGCTTACAGACGTATTAAAGCCGGTGCCTCCCTGGTTCAAGTCTATTCAGCCCTTGTCTTTCACGGACCGACACTGATCCGTGATATCAATTCAGGACTGATCGAACTTCTTCAAGCAGACGGGTACAACAACATAACCGATGCTATTGGAGCCGATAGAAAAAATGATTAGATTCATAAGTTCAATAATTTTTAGTGCAGGAGTAATGATGTCAGCATCTTTACCAACATATCAGACAAAGACCCTGGACAATGGTCTTCAGGTCGTTGTTATCCCGATGGAGAACAACACAAGCGTCATCTCTACAGACATCTTCTATAAAGTCGGAAGCCGTAATGAAGTCATGGGAAAAAGCGGAATTGCACATATGCTTGAGCATATGAACTTCAAGTCGACAGACAACCTGAAAGCCGGTGAGTTTGATGATGTTGTCAAAGGCATGGGTGGAATCAGTAACGCCTCTACAGGTTTCGATTACACCCATTACTTCATCAAATCATCTACAAAAAACCTTCCAAAGTCACTTGATCTATTCGGTGAACTGATGGAGAGTCTTAAGCTGCAAGACGATGAGTTCCAGCCCGAGCGTAACGTCGTTGCGGAAGAGCGCCGTTGGCGCACGGACAACTCTCCACTGGGTTACATGTACTTCAGACTTTTCAACAACTCATATATCTACCATCCTTATCATTGGACACCGATCGGTTTTATGGATGATATCCAGAACTGGACACTTCAGGATATAAAAGACTTTCACGCGACCTTTTATCAGCCGAAAAACGCCATTATTGTTGTTACCGGTGATGTTAAGGCCAATGATGTGTTTGAACTTGCCAAAAAGCGTTTTGAAAGAATCAAGAACACTAAAGAGATTCCTGATGTGCATCAGGTAGAACCGAAACAGGACGGAGCCAAACGTCTCGTTATCTACAAAGAGAGTGAAGTCGAGATGCTTGCCATCACGTACCATATTCCAAACTTCCAGCATAAGGACCAGCCAGCTCTCTCCGCTGCCAGTGAGCTGCTCAGTGCCGGTAAAAGCTCACGCCTTTACCAAAGCCTTGTCAATGAAAAACGCATGGCTAACCAGATCTATGCCTACAATATGGAAAACATTGATCCCGGACTGTTCATATTCATGGCTGTATGTAATCCTGGTGTCAAAGCCGAAGAGGTTGAAAAAGAGATACTCGCTGAAATCGAAAAACTTAAAACGACAATTACCCCGGTCGATGAACTTGAGAAGGTCAAGGTCAATACAAAAGCCGATTTCATCTACTCTCTTGAGTCTTCTACTTCGGTCGGGGATCTTTTTGGAGGTTTTCTTGCACGTGGTGACCTTAAACCGCTTATGGAATATGAGGACAACATCAATGCACTTACGCCTGAGGATATTCAGGAAGTCGCAGTGAAGTACTTCAATGAGACACAATCAACAACTGTAATTTTACGAAAAGGTGACAAATGAACATAGTAACTGGAGCGACAACAGCGCTTATAACCCCTTTTAAAAACGGCAAACTTGACGAAGCCTCTTATGCGGCACTGATACGGCGTCAGATCAACAATGGTATTGATGCTGTATGTCCCGTCGGCACAACGGGTGAAAGTGCAACACTTACGCATGATGAACACAAAAGATGTATAGAGATAGCGGTAGAAGTGTGTAAAGGTACGACTACCAAAGTCCTTGCCGGTTCAGGTTCAAATGCAACGGCTGAAGCGATAGATATTGCCAAGCATGCACAAAAATCAGGTGTCGATGCCATCTTTTCAGTCAGCCCTTACTATAACAAACCTTCACAGGAAGGTTTATATCAACACTATAAGGCAATCGCGACTGCCGTAAGCGACTTGCCATTTATGCTGTACAACGTTCCGGGCCGAACAGGTGTGGATATCTCTGCAGATACGACGATTCGCCTTTTTGATGATGTTAAGAACATCTACGGTATCAAGGAAGCCACAGGAAGTCTTGAACGCACAGTCGAGTTGCTTTCTCGCCGACCTGAGCTTGCTGTCCTAAGCGGTGATGACGCAATTGACTACCCTATCTTGGCCAATGGCGGTGCGGGATCGACTTCGGTCACATCAAACCTCTTGCCAGACTTAAAAAGTGCCCTTGTACATAAAGCCCTCGAGGGTGATTTCATGGGCTCAAAAGCGATCAACGACAAACTGTTTCCGGTCAACAAGGCACTTTTTTGCGAGTCAAATCCTATTCCTATCAAGGCAGCTATGTACATAGCCGGCCTTATTGACAGCCTGGAATATAGACTACCGCTTCTTGCGCCGGATGTGGAGAATATGAAGCTTTTGGAAGAAATACTAAAACAATATGAAATCAAAGGACTGTAATGCAAGGTAAAACTCTTTTTATTAGTGGTGGAACACGTGGAATTGGAAAAGCGATCGTCTATGCTTTTGCTGAAAAAGGCTGTGATGTAGCCTTCACTTATGCATCAAGCGCAGATACTGCCAATGAGATCATTGCCGATGTCGAATCCAAGTATGGTGTAAAATGCAGAGCTTACCTGCTCAATATCCTGGAACCAGAGACCTATAAGGATGTCTATAAGCTCTTTGATGAAGATTTTGACCGCCTTGATTTCTTCATATCCAATGCTATTATCTCCGGCCGCGCCGTAGTCGGTGGCTTTGGTCCCTTCATGCGCCTGAAACCAAAGGGACTAAACAATATCTATACAGCTACGGTCGATGCCTTTGTCGTTGGAGCACAAGAGGCCGCAAAACGTATTGAAAAAGTCGGTGGCGGATCGATTATCTCCATGAGCTCGACAGGAAACCTTGTCTATACACCAAACTATGCCGGTCACGGTACAAACAAAGCAGCCGTTGAAGCGATGGTTCGTTATGCAGCTGCAGAGCTGGGCGAGAAAGGTATTCGTGTCAATGCAGTAAGCGGTGGTCCGATTGACACCGATGCATTAAAGGCTTTCCCTAACTATGAAGAGGTCAAAGGTGAAGTCGTCAAGCGTTCTCCTCTTTCTCGAATGGGTGAAGCAGAAGACCTAACAGGGGCTTGTCTATTTTTATGTGAAAATGGTTCCAGCTGGTTGACCGGTCAGACTATCGTTGTTGACGGTGGGACGACATTTCAATAAAATCATGAGCCTTACGGCTCACAATAAAGTAACTCATGTCCAATAAAAACCAAATTTTAAACATACCGAATATCTTAGCCTTTATACGTATACTGATGGCTCCCGTCATGTTCTGGGTTATCATCACACCTGAATTTTTTACAGAACAGGGCATCCATATTACCTGGGTATATTATCTAGCTGCCCTACTCTTTGTACTGGCAAGTACGACAGACTTTTTTGATGGCTATATTGCCCGTACCTTTGATCAGATAACCCTGCTTGGAAAGATCCTTGACCCGCTTGCTGACAAGATGCTTACTATCGGTGCTTTTTTGGCACTGATGGTCACCGGCGATGCTAATGCCTGGGCAATCTATATTATCATCGTACGTGAACTTTTTATCACCGGACTGCGGACTGTTGCCGTTGCCGAGGGAGTCGATGTCAGTGCGTCATGGGCAGGTAAGGTAAAGACTGTCGTACAGATGATTGCAATCGGATTTTTGATTATGCACTGGTCTCTGGACGAGTATCTTTTCTTTGCTCTTGATGACACCCTTCTCTGGATCGCTGTTATACTAACCATCTACTCAGGTCTGGAGTATATCATCGGTTTCGCAAACGCATTTAAAGGCAAATGATGGGCTGGTTAATCTCTTTACTTGTCCTCTCGCTGCTGATCTTTTTTCATGAACTCGGCCACTTCCTGGCTGCACGAGCCATGGGTGTCTATGTCAAAGTGTTCAGTATAGGCTTCGGTAAAAAGCTGGCTTCCTTTTACTGGAAAGGAACCCAGTGGCGAATCTCGATGATACCTCTGGGTGGTTATGTGCAGATGAAGGGTCAAGACGATATGGATCCCGCTGCACGCTCTGAAGATGACGATGCCTATAATGTCAAGAAACCCTGGCAAAGAATCTTTATCCTGCTTGCAGGACCTTTTGCCAACTTCCTGCTTGCCTTCTTTCTCTTTTGGTTTATTGCCCTTGGCGGGCCACAGGTGCTCTCCCCTGTTGTAGGAGAAGTCCTTATCGACTCACCTGCACAAAAAGCCGGATTGCTGACGAATGATATTATCACGGAGATCAACGGAGTCAAGATTGAGACATGGAAAGAGATGGCTGAGAATATCGCTGAATCTTCCGGCAGTATCAACTTTAAGATCGAACGTGGCGGCTACATCCAGAACATCACGATCACACCTCAAATGCGTGAAGCACGTAATGACTTCAATGAGACGATCCAGCGAAGAATGATCGGTATCGGTGCAGCAGGTGTCTCTACCACACTTGAGGTAGAAGACTCATTCGCCTATGCTTGGGAGAAGACCCTATGGGCGTCAACCCTCATCTTTGGAGGCGTGAAGCGCCTTGTTCTTGGTGATGTCCCGGCAAAAGAGCTCGGCGGTGTGATCAGTATTGTAAAAGTGACCGCTGATGCCAGTTCCCAGGGATGGATGGCAGTACTCTTCTTTGCCGCTTTGATATCCGTCAACTTGGGCGTACTCAACCTATTGCCTATCCCTGCCCTGGACGGCGGACATATCATGTTCAATCTTTATGAGATGCTCTTTCGCATACCCCCAAGTGAAGCAATGCTTGTTCGTCTCACCATAGCAGGATGGGCACTTTTAATAGGCCTGATGTTTCTTGGCCTTTATAATGATGTTAACAGATTAGTAGGATAAATTATGATGAATGAAGTCGAATACAAAATACACCTTGACAGTGTTATACAAAGAATAGAAGATGCACGTATCTCGGTCAGTGAACACCACATTGTCAAGATTATTGCCGTAAGCAAGTACTCAAACGAAGAAGCGATCAAACGTCTTTACCAGATCGGCCAACGTGCTTTTGGTGAGAACAAGGTTCAAGATCTCGTGACAAAAAGTCAAAACCTGGACGACCTGCCTTTGGAATGGCACTTTATCGGAAACCTTCAAAAGAACAAGATAAACCATCTAATCAATGCCAACCCGTATATGTTTCAAGGACTAGATTCCCTGGAACTTGCACAGGCACTTCAAAAACGTCTTGAAGTCAAAGAGAGTAGCATGGAGTGTCTTCTACAGATCAATTCGGCCTATGAAGCGACTAAAAGCGGAGTAAGTCCTGAAGAGGCAAAAGACCTCTACGCGCAGATAGAAGAGACCTGTCCGAACATTGATTTACGTGGAGTCATGAGTATTGGTGCCCATACAGAGGATACGAAAGTTATTCAAAAGAGCTTCGAGACAAGCTATGATATCTTCAGAGACTTAAAAGGTGCCGATATCTGTTCTATGGGTATGAGCGGGGATTTTGAGCTTGCGATAAAATGCGGTTCCAACATGGTTCGTCTGGGATCAATACTCTTTCCCAAATAGAGACAAGAACTTTAATCCACACCTTCCTCAAACGCAATATCATTAAAAGAAACCGCCATATTAAAGGCGGTTTACCTCTACATCCGCTTCTTAGGCAATATTATTTACTGAACCTTCCATTTTCTCATTGACAAGGCTTGCGGCCGGTTGACCGATATAATAGCCTTGAGAATAATTGATACCCAGTTCACACACTTTTTCATGCACTTGCTTTGTATTGACATATTCAGCAATTGTTTGTGCACCTATGCGGTTGGCAAAGGCAACGATGTTCTCGACGATCATCTGATTTGAAAGGTTCGTGTCGATGTTCTCTATAAAAGAGCTGTCGATCTTAATCGTCTTCGCTTCCATACGCAGTAAACGGGAGAAGACGGATTGTTCGATACCAAAGTCATCAATCATAATATTAAAGCCTTTGGCACGTAAACGCTTGATCTGATCCAAGATCAGGTTCGATTCACTGGCAGAGACACTTTCAACGACTTCGATGTAGACACGTTGCGGCGAGATATTGTAATAATCGCACTTGTACTGTAAAAAATCTTCAAGATAGTTCTCTCTGAAGTCTTGAGTTGACACATTTAAAGAGAAGGCATAAGCGTTTGTCTGAAAATGTTTAAACGCCTTATCGATCATCACTCTTGATATTTTGGTCAACAGACCCGCTGCTGCTGCAGAACTGATGAAACTGCCTGCATCCAATATTTTCCCGTTTTTATCCAGTATACGACATAACGCCTCATACTTTTCTATACTTCCTGTCTCATTGTTATATATCGGTTGATAATAGGACATGACTCTGTCATTTTGCAAGGCATCTTTGATGGTCTGTATCCAATAAAGCGTTTCTCTTTGTGCTTTGACATAGGTGGAATCGCTCTTGAAGACGACCATTTGAGCCCGTCCGTTTTCTCTTGCTTCAGCAGATGCTGTTTTAGCATGTACAAAGAGTTTGTTGTCATCCCCTCTGTCCATACCCATTGAAAAGGTAACATCAAACTCAATGTCACCGATAACTACCGGTGATTGCTGGAACATCGCTAAAATCTGCTGTGAAAGCATCAGCTCCTGATTTGCTTTTGGCTCACTGATCAAGATCACAAACTCATCTGCACTGATTCTAAAAAGTTCTGTGTTCTCCGGTAAGAACTGTTCAAGACGTGATGCCGTCTCTTTAAGAACCTTGTTACCGTAACCCATGCCGTATATGGTATTGATACTGTCAAAATGGTCAATATTGAGAAAAAGTAATGCTTTTTCTCCTTCTTTGGAGATAGCATGCTTCAGTGCACGCTGGTTTGGCAGACCTGTAAGGTCATCTTTATAACGGATTGTTTCGATGATCTTCGCCTGTTCATTCAAACGAGCCTGCATCTCTTTTTCCTGTCCCATCAAACGCCCAAGTCGTTTTCTTTCGTAGGCAAGGACATCATTGAGTTTTTTCTCATTGGCTTCATAATGCTCTTGAAGTTTGCGTTTTTGTGCTTTGATCTCTTGGGAAGCATCTGCCTGCTGGTTCTTTTGTGCCGACGCATATAACTGCACACAGCTTTTATAGATGCTATCAAGCAGGGCCTGCATATTGATAGGTTTAGGAACAAAACCGGAAATCCCGACATTGGCCCATGACAATAGAGTCGGTGCATCCTGTGTCTTGGATATTACGATGACGTGCTGTGAAGGAGATATCTTTTTGATCTGCTCAATCATCTGAATCGCTGAATAGTTATCAAGAGCCGTCTCAGTGATAATGAGGTCATGCTGATTGATTTTATAATGGTTAAGACCATCATAACCGTCTGCAGCATCATCAACCTGTGCGAATACCCGAGAAAATGTCTTGACAAGGGATTGCCTTGTCGCATCATCACCATCCACACATAATAGTTTTAGTTTTTTCGTATAAGGCAATAGATCTTGAATTTCTATCATATCACACCTCTTTTAACAGTCTTATAGTGACTGCCTGAAATATTCTTTTATACTAACTGTAACATATATATACTAATGCTCAGTAAATATTCATACATAGTTTTTCTGACTCAGATTGGGTCTGTAGAAAGATCTGCCGTAGAACAAAAACCAGCAGTAAATGTTAGTAAACTGCTGCAGAGAACAACCCTATATTTATATGTTTGCTGATGGCTTGCCGATGTAAAAACCCTGGGAATAATCGATGCCAAGCTCCTTGACAAGCTCGAAAAGCTCTTTGGAATCAACATACTCTGCAACGGTCTTCGCACCCATTTTTTGGGAGAACTGCACAATATTTTCCACAATGATCTTGGCATTTTCATCATGTAACAGATGCTGTATAAAGTGCCCGTCGATCTTCAAGACCTCTGCCTGGATCTGCATCATTCTCGAGAAGTTGGCACTATCAACCCCGAAATCATCAATCGAGATGTTACATCCCATCTCTTTAAGCGCGTGGATCTGTTCCAAACACCCGCTGGTTGCTTCTGTACTGATATTTTCAAGTATCTCGATATATACGCGTTGGGGGTCTATTCCGTAATAATCACATTTGAATGAGATGTATTCAACAAGATAATCAGCCTCAAAATCTTCCAGCGTCGCATTGATGGAGAAAGCATGGGCGTTGTCTTTGAAGTATTTAAAGCTTTTATCGATTACTACACGTGTAATATCACTCATCCTACCGGCAACAATAGCAGATGGGATAAATTCATGTGGCTGATAGAGTGTCTTGTTCTTGTCTTCTATACGACACAATACTTCGTATTTGGTTATATTGTCACTGGCGTTATCCATTATCGGTTGAAAGTGGACCCTGATCCTGTCATCACAGATAGCTTCCTGTATGACTTTTACCCACTTGATCTGTTCATGCTGCTGCTTGATAAAAGCCGAGTCTTCGTCATAGGTGGCTATATGCTTACCCTCTTTCGCTTCAAAGAGTGCAATATCAGACTTCTCCAACAAATCTCTGCCCGTTGCTATACCGATATCTATGCGTATCTTTAATAAAAAACCATCAACCTCTACCGGGGTCTGTTCAAAAAAGGATTTCAATTGGGCTGAGAGTATCTTCTCCTGTGAAGGCGATGGGTTGTTCAGCAGGACAGAGAACTCGTCCTCATTTGTCCTAAAGAGCTCTGCATTGACAGGAAGGTTCAGTTTTATGGCATCTTTAAACTCGATAAGCACCTTGTCTGTCAGTTCTGTACCGTAATAGATCTGAAACGCCTTGAAGCTGTGTAAAGAGATTTTCAACAAAGCATTGTCATGTACAAACTCGACCTTCTCTTCCAAAGCATAAAGGTTCTGGCATGAGGTCAGCTTGTCGACATAATAAGTCTCATCAAAGATCTCCTGCATATTGACATAAGAAGCTGCTTTGAACAAGGCACGTTCACACCCTTTTTCATCCACTGGGTCAAGCAGAACAGCATCCACGCCATACGAAAGCGCCTTTACGATAGTCTCGGCATTACTGCTGCAGGCAACCACATAACGTTCCGGCATGAAGTTTTTAATATTTTCAAGTACCTCCATACTCTCGACATGCTCCATGTCCAAGAGCAGACAGTCATAGTTTTTGTGATGCAGAACAGAGGCTATTGTCGAACCGGAGGTATAAACGGTAGTATCTTCGACATATTGGGGTATGGATGTCTGATGCGCAGGTGTCTGTAAATAGATGATTTTCATTTTAGAATAGTTATTCATAGTTGCCTGCATCGTTCCCCCAACTATCTTCAAAGAGATATTGACTCACAGTAGTTTGTTGTTTTGCTTACACTCCAGAAGCAATTAATATAAAACAGTTTAACCAAAGAAAATAAATAGATAGAAAACAGAGCATCCGGCTTTACAGCCACATCCCTTTCTCCATCCCTGCCTTATGAATATAGATGAACCGCTTATGCTATAATTTCATCTATATAAAACAAGGCCATATCTTTGCGACAAGCATCCAGTAATACTCAAAAATTTATCCTAAAACTTTTTCCTGAAATCATGATAAAGGGATCATCTGCCAAACGACAGATGGTCGGACAGCTTTATACCAACCTGAACACTGTCCTGGGACGAATAGATCAAGGAATTGAAGTCAAAAAATTCTCTGACAAGATTGAGGTCACAACACCAAAAGATGTACTTCCTGAAGTCAGACAGGCACTTCTGGACACATCCGGTATTGAACAGATACTTGAGGCTTTACAGTTCGATAACATGGACACCCTTGAGAAGATAAAAATAAAAGTAGGTGAGCTGCTTAGCGATGATATCAAAGGAAAGAGTTTTGTTGTCAGGGCAAAACGTACAGGAACACACCCTTTCAAGTCAACAGAATTGGAACAGACCGTAGGCGGCTATCTGCTTGCCCATTCAGAAGCCAAAGGTGTCGATCTTCGTAATCCTGAAGTCACGATCAGAATTGAGCTTATTCACAACCAACTCAACGTCATCACTTCCAAGTACAAGGGATTGAGCGGTTTTCCTATCGGTACCCAGGGTGATATACTCTCCTTGATGTCAGGAGGTTTTGACTCAACTGTGGCATCCTACCTTACTATGAAACGAGGTATCAAGACACACTTCATCTTTTTCAACCTTGGCGGCAATGCTCATGAGATCGGTGTTAAACAGGTCGCTCTCTATTTATGGTCTAAATTCGGTTCATCACATCGGGTCAAGTTTATCTCTGTACCTTTTGACGACGTACTTACCGAAATATTCCGCTCGACAGCGCCGACTTATATGGGAGTAACACTCAAACGCCTTATGCTCATGGCATCAGAGAAAATAGCTGATGAACTTGATATAGATGCCCTGCTGACAGGTGAAAGTGTGGCACAGGTCTCTAGTCAGACCTTGCGTAATCTTGCACTGATTGACAAGGCCTGTAACAAACTCATACTCCGGCCGCTGTCAACAGTTAACAAGCCTGAGATCATATCTATAGCCAGCAAGATAGGCACACGTCATTTTGCGGAGAGCATGCCTGAGTATTGCGGTGTCATATCTCAAAATCCTATCACGCACGGTTCCTACAAGCGTATGGAAAAAGAGGCGGCACGTTTCGACTACAGCGTACTTGATAAAGCAGTGGAAGATGCCCAGCATATCTATGTGGATGAGATCGTCACAGACATCAACGAGATGGCTGCCGTTGAAGTCGTACATGATCTAAGCAGTGATGAGTACACCGTTATTGACATCCGTACCGAAGGTGAGGATATAGAGATACCCTGTGAATGCATCAAGATCCCGTTTCATCAACTTAAAACAGAATTCGACAAACTTCCTAAAGAGAAACAATACCTGCTCTACTGTGAAAAAGGCATCATGAGTCAACTTCATGCACAATACCTCAGGGATGATAAAAAATGCGAGAATGTGAGGGTCTACCGACCCGAATAGGACTCCTTGATCCGGGCAGGATTTGGTTTTGATTAATGCTGGGATTGCTTGACTGCATTGAAGAGATCATCAAAAGCACTCTGGCTCGACTCCTCTACATCACGTATTCGCTCTAGCGCCTGGACATATTTCCCTTCTACATTTAGTGCGATAGCTTCGCGTAGCCCCTGATGGACGTTCGTGTGATGTTTACCAATCGTACTGATGCCCGAATTCTCTTTGAGCAGCTCAGAGGAAGCTTCTGCAAACCAGTTCCCAAACCGGCAGCTGTTTTCATCGATGATATCGGCTGTTGTCCCATTGATAAGCGCTTTATATGCTTTGACTTTCAAAGAGATATGATCGATCTTTCCAAGATTTACCTGGAGTTCATCCGTCACATACTGTGTTTTGTTTTTAATCGTATCAGAGTTCTCGACAACATTTTGAACGTTCTCTATAAAGACGTTCAGCGTCTCCATAACCTTCGTTGTCTCATCATGGAAAGTATTACTGATCTCCATCATAGACGTAGAGTTCTGTTTGAGTGCGTTGATATTCACCTCGATCTCACTCGTCGCTTTTTGTGTCCGTTCAGCAAGCTTGCGCACTTCATCCGCGACGACGGCAAACCCTCTTCCGTGCTCACCCGCACGAGCCGCCTCAATAGCAGCATTCAAGGCCAGCAGGTTGGTCTGATCAGAGATGTCCTTGATCAGGCTGATAATCTCTCCGATAGACTCCACACTGTCATTGAGTGAGATAGAATCACCACCTAAGGTATTGGAATGTTCTTCAATCATTGTCATCGTATTTTCGATCTGCTTGGTCTCTGTTTCAATATCGATCATCTTTTCGGTATTGTTCTCATTGAATGTATTGATCTCTTTGAGCATGAGTAAAGGCGAGTTGACTGTCTTTTCTAAAAAGGCATTACCGTCTGCATAGCTTTGCAGCAAGGTGCTGACATACTCATCTTTTTTCGTATCAACGGTTTCAACAGGCCTGCGAAGCATCTCAATCTCAGCTTGCAGTTCAGCATTTTCAGCTTTTAATGCTTCTAGTTCCAGTGCGTGTTTACGCTCAATTTCCATTATCTTCTGTTTGTTTCCGAACATATCAACCACCTTGGTTTTTAATCTGTATGTGAATTCATCTTGAAAATATTATTTAGATTATTATACCTTATAAAAAACGCGTTTTATTCCTAAGATATAGTCCTATTAAACAACAATTCTGCCCTTTTCCTCTTTGTTGAAACACGCTATGAGACTCATTGGCATTTAATCAAAATCGACATCATCCCAGAACTCGTCATACGAGAGATTGGTCTCTTTTTTATGTTCTTCAAGTTCAATCTCCAGCTGCTTTTCACGTTCTTGTTTCAAATAGAGGTCCAAGGCTTCATCCAACACCTGCTCCGGTTTCTTTTTGAGCAAAGCAGCCAAGGCTTGCACTTTTTCTACCATTTTTCCATCTAACTGCATAAGACCTCATCACCCCTTTAATAATTCAATTTTAACATATTAGCGTGTAAATCATCCTCTGCAATGCACTCAAAATATGTATATTACCTCTTATTTAGCTTAAATACAAAAGCTTCTACTCCCGTCTACTTTTTCCTTCTGTATTGATAAAGTATAATACTTCTGAAGACAACAATAGCATTGACATAAAGGTTGATATTTGATTACACAAGAACAACTGCCCATGGTTACCATAGCAGACATGAACGACACCCATTTGGAAGAGATGCTGCTTATCAACAGACTTGAAACAGCAGTGATGGAAGAGGACCTTGAAGCTGTATCCAAAACTTTGCAGGAGTTAATAGAGCATACGAGCATCCACTTCTGCGATGAAGAGAAGAAGATGGAGGAAACTGCCTTTCCCGAGTTCAAATCACACAAGGGTGAACACGACAGGCATCTGCATGAGCTCGATTCGATAGCAAGTTATTTCAAGAAGAATAAAGACACACATGCCCTCTCAGCCTATATCCGTGGCAATCTCGGCCCCTGGTTTCTTCATCATATCGAGACAATGGATACGATGACGGCAGCCTATTTGCAGCAAGCTGCCGTACAGGGAACTGCCAAATAATCAACCCTGCTCTCTTTCCACCTCATGAAGAGCAAGAGAGACCAAGGTTCTTATGCTCTTCTGGTGTATCCTGTGAAAAGCGTTCATACTCGGGCAGTTCCTCATAGGGATGCTGTGCGATATGAAGCAGTGTTTCAACCATTGAGAAGTCACCACGCTCAGCCAAGACGATAGCTTCTTGCAGCATATAGTTCTTCAAGACATACTTTGGATTGCTCTTTAGCATAGCTGCTTGCCGTTGAGCCTGGGTACGGGTTTCATAGCTAAGGCGCTCATCATACAGCTTCAACCAGTTATCCATGATGACAGGCTCCATCACGATATCATACAGGGGTGTTCTATCACCGTCGTATCGGCTTAGCGTCCTGAAGAAAAGTGTATTGTCCACAAAAACATCCTGCAGTGTTCCCACAAGCTCTTTGATCAAATCAACATCATCGTCCCGTTTAACATCCAAACCAAGCTTTCTTCGCATGACATCTACATAGGCATCCGGATACAAGAAATTTCCAAAGTCATCGAGTTTCTTCTGCATTCTGTCTTGCGGTACTATTGGGGACAAGGCCTTGGCAAGCATGGTAAGGTTCCAATATGAGATATTAGGCTGTTCGCCATAACTGTAACGTCCGACACGATCCGTATGGTTGCAGACATAACTGTAGTTAAAATCATCAAGCATTGCATAAGGACCATAATCTATCGTAAGCCCTTCGATAGACATATTATCGGTATTCATGACGCCATGGCAAAAACCTATTCCCTGCCACTGTGCGATCAGGCTGGCAGTACGTTCGACCACCTCACTGAACATCTTGAAAAAACGGTCTTCATCGCCTTTCAAATGCGGGTACGACTCTGCAATGACATACTCAGCCAGCATCTCAAGTTTTTGGTGCTGGCCGTTATAATAAAAATACTCAAAACTTCCAAACCGAACCCAGCTCGTAGACATACGCATAACGATAGCCGCATTCTCCATACTGTTACGAAGTACTTTTGTCTTGGATCCGATGATACCAAGTGCACGGGTGGTAGGAATGCCAAGGTGGTACATCGCTTCACTCATAAGGTACTCACGTATTGATGAACGCACGACAGCTCTTCCATCTGCCGTACGGGAATAGAGTGTCTCACCGCTGCCTTTTAACTGGAGGTTCCAACCATTGACTCGTCCAAGATTGATAGCACGCCCATCCCCAAGCCATGGATTATAATGGCCAAACTGGTGTCCGGCATAACACATGGCAAACGAACGTGAACCTTTCGGAGAAAAGGTACCGTTAAGCAGTTCGACAAAACGGGGCTCTTCACACGCCGAAGGCTCAAGGTCAATCAGTTTTGCCGCTTCGGGGCTGTAACTTATAAGATGGGGTTCGTCAAGCGGTATAGCATCTCTTATCTCGTAAAACTCTTCATCCAGAGAGAGATAGGGAGTTTCAAGTGTTATATTGTCTAGATTCATGATGGGATTCTACATGGATAGTACTAAAGAGTAAATGGACTTATTAAAGTAGTTTCTCATTCTTGGAAACTGCTAAGGATTTCCTTAGCATCCCTATGAGAAGAGTGAGGGTCTCTCCTCTTTTAACGATGATAAATAGTCTGCAATATCTTCATACCCATTCACTTGCTCTGTTTGACCCTCAACCGTTATCGAATCTATCTGTTTATTGATGCCAAAATCATCAACATAGGTTGGCGGTGTCTCGATACAGTATTCCGAGAGCTGCACCAGGCTGTCTTCATCATTGGCCAGTGCCTGAAGTGCTCTTCCCGCTTCAATAGCATCGATATAATCGATTACAAACTCCGGATACTTGTTACTGCCGTCTACTTCTGATGTGTAACGCAAGAAGGCCTTTTTAAACCCCTCTGCCTGGTAAATGTTCAATGACTCGTTTAGCTGTTGCACTTCTTTTAGTGTTGTATGTATCTTATATTTCTGCTCTTTACCGACTTTAAAGTCACTGGTATCACTCTCATAGAAAAAACAAAACTCCATCAAGCAATTATGATAGTCCTGCTTATGATTCACGGTGATGGCTCCTGAATTGTCAATCAATGTCTACCCCTCTTTTTTTCGTGAGGGTACCACAAGGTTTCTAAAAGAAAACGATGAGAAAGTAGATAAGCCGGGCAGGAAAGGCTACTTTAATTCAATGGCAGAAGGTAAAACTTGAGTAATATCAATAATTTTTTTTCTTATCCATACTATAATTCATCACAAAGGAGCCCTATGTCTTTAATTTCACATAACGAGATACCCCAAGTCGCCATGGGGTTTATGAACGAAGTACATACAGAAGATGTAGATATCATCAACAGAGTGTATGAGCATATCCAACGCTACCTTGAGGATGCCAGTGATGAGAATGCCGCTGCAATCGACCTGGAGTACGAGCAATGGTATGAGCATACCCTTGATCATTTCGAAGGCGAAGAGATCAAGATGCTCGAGCTAAACTTCCCACCCTACGGGATGCATAAAAACGAACATGCCAAAGCCCTGCAACGCATGGAAAGTATCTACAGGTCATGGAAACAGAACCGCGACATCACTGTCTTGAAAGACTACATTGGTGAAGAGATACCCTTGTGGTTAACTACCCATATCCAGACTATGGATACCGTAACAGCCCTGTTCTTCCAACAGCAACTATCAGCACAATAGCCATTTCGGCCAGGAGCTGTCGAAAACTGACATTTAGTATAATTTCAAAATACTTTATACAAAGGGGGTTTGATGGGTGGTTTTGCCGGTGGAGATGAGGCAGGTTTCTGGGATGATGACACCCTGTTCAAGGTGACAGACCGGGACAAAGAGCGTTCATCAAGTAAGATACAATCATCTATCACCTTTAAGGACTCTGTCCACTCGCTTAATGCCCATGCAGCCATCACACCTTTTATCAAGTTCACAGGAGAAAAAGATGGCAATCTGACTCTGATTGCTCGTATCATGTATGTAGGTGAGCTCTATGATACGATCAGCTTTGTGCCCTGTGCATGTGATCGCTTTACCATTGAAGGCTGTGATGAGATTGGGTATGAGAAGAACAGCATCTACAAAGCGTATCAGGCACTCTTAGCCTATACCAATGATTCTGATATCGAAGAGTTCTTTTCTGAGCACAAGGTCCATGTGAAGAAACGCATCCCCTCCTCAGCCGGCCTGTGCGCTGCTGCTTCGGATGCGGCAGCATTTATACGCCTGGCCAAAGAGGCCTGCAGCCTTGTCCTGAGTTTTGATGAGCTCATCAGCATCGGTGCCGGCCTAAACCCACTCACTGCTTTCTTCATCCATAACACTCCATCAGCCAACATCTCAGGGTTTGGAGAGGTCGTCGAGCCTTTTGAAGAGGAAGCATTGAAGGTAGAGATCTCTACGGTAGAGAGAAAGTGTGATCCGCTGCTCATATTGAAGACATTCAAAACGCACCTTATGCGAGAAAAGGATCTGTCATCATTTTCAAACTGGCAAAAGAGAGAGACGAGAAGTCTTATGAAAAGCATCAGCGAACCTGCCGTACTTAATGATCTCTATGCGGCTTCACTTCTTGCCTGCCCGGATACAATCAGGAAAGATGACAAAGAGTGGTATGCCTCGTCTTACGGCAATGCTATGTTTAGAGTGTTGAATTAAGGACAGCCATCGTAAGAGTATGATGCAGCAGCAAAGAGCTCAGGCTGTCACGTTATCACGATCTGCTTATACAGCAAAGACCCTGATATCTTCGGAGAGTTTTCTTTGCAGGATATTCTGCATAGACATCAATGTCCCGCCCGATGATGGACAGGCAACACATGCTCCCTGATACTCTATATAGACCAGGACCAGGTCATTTTTCTCTTCGACATTGATCAGGTCCATGTCGCCGTTATCTTTATGTAAAAAGCCTCTGATATCCGCTTCGATGATCGCATCAATAGCATTGATCTTTTCCGTCAGTGACAGCTTTTTAAAGTTCTCTTCGTTACTCATATATTTCCTTATATGCTTTTATAATATCAAGATTGTTTTAATGAAGGAAGTTTAACCATTATTGTTTTGATTCTACTTAAAGTAAAAACCACTTATTTTATGTCAGTTTAAAAGAAAATTTGATGATGAGAAAAAAGGATGAAAACAGCTGTATCCTGGGACAGTTCGCCTACTCAAGTCCCCATCTTCTCAAGCATGTTCAAAACCTTTTTCAGCTCTTTGACCTCATCTTCTTCCTGACTGTCACAAAGATCTGTACGGACTTCTATACCGAATTGTTCACATCTTTGTATAAAAGCTTCTGTCTCTCTCTTTTTCTGTTCATCACCCTTACCCATACAAAGATAGAAGATAGGAAACGAATCTTCAGCATTCAACAGGCTTTTAAGATCACTTTCCTGGGTGTGTAAAGCCTGCATAAAAGCAGATCGCACATAGACAGAATGTGCCTTGGACAAGATGCCGTGCAGCATTGCCCCATAGCCTCCCATACCTTTTCCGTAGAGATAGATATGTTCTTCACACTCGTACTCCTGGGCGATCTGGTCGATGAGTGCCTGCAGAAGCTCTTTCATAGAGAGGTCACCATCCCTGCCCAGCCAGAATGTACCTTCATATCCCTTCTGCAAAGGCGTGAGCACATTCCACATCTTATATTCGAAATTCAGCGCTCCTCGGCCATCCTCATCATGTAAGATGACGATTAAGGGAACAAAATTGGAGATCAAAGCAGCCGGTGTGAAACGGTAATAGAGTCTTTGCCTGTTCTCATTTTCGATATAAAGAAGTTTGTCTTCTCTTCCCATAGTATATTGCACTGTGTTGTGATCCCTCAGTCGTATCTTTATATTTAACAGATTCTCTCTGTCTCACCGTTGATCATCTGTGTAACACTGAGCTTCGTGCCTTCACGTTTGATGATGACCTCACCATACTCGGCCGGTGTGTACATGCGCAGTGTCACTGTTCGCGACGCTTCACCTCCGACATCCTTCACCGTCTTGAACCCTCTGCCGGTATAATAGCTGATACACTCGTCTACACTGCCAAAGAGCTGCTCTGTCTGCTCCTCTTGAACACTATCGTCTTCAACAGCAAGCTCTGTTTCATCTTCCTCATAAACCATTCCGACCTGATCATCAGCATTGGCGAGTTTGATCTGTACACCTTTTTGTCCCTCAGCATACGCAATCTTCTGTCCCACAGCAGGCTCAGTCTCATGCTCTATCCATTCCTCTCGGCTAAAAGACCTGCTTTCGCCCTCAGGAAGCATGACAAGACCTGCCCCTTCAACTTCATCATACTGATAAATCATTCCGATATAAACCATTTTTTCCCTCACAAAACAGATAATTACAACGAGATTCTAACCTCTTTAGCCTAAGAGAAGGATATCGTCAACAAAACGCTTACAGACAGGTCTGTTTCAAGTCTTGACTGAGTTTGTCCGCTTCCTGATATGTCTTCCACCAGATGGCAAGCTCACGTGAGTGTGGCGACTCCTTATCATTGAGGATTTTCTCGAACATCTCCTCATCCAAAGCCCTGATCTCTGCAGAGAGATCGGCTACACAGTCCAAAGGATAATCATACGTAGTGATACACTCTATGATCTCATCAGGGACCTCTTTACCGAGAGAGGTCAGAAGGTAGGCATAGAGTTCACAGTTTTTGCGTTCGCGCAACTCTTTATTTGAAGGCATTTTCCCTCCTTTTTGGTGAGGATTATAGCCAATAGATTGTGACCCTTTCCTATGATTTATATTTATAAAACTTGCTTGTGCTAGCTTTAAGCCTTAAAAAGTAAGCTCAATTTGTCATCTATCATGTTAAAATTTCATTTTAAAACAGGATAATAAATTGGCGATTTATGCTTTGCAGTCACCGGCCGGGGGCTTTTTGGATGAAGACCTCAAGCATTTCAACAGAGTCTTCGATGACTGGTGTGTACAGTTCGATACCCTAGAAGATGCCCAGATGATAGTCGACACCCTTGAGCGCAATAAAGAGGTCGATATCATAGAGATAACACCCCTGAGCTATCCTAAATATTTTTTTCCGAAACTTGAGGGCATCATCCATGCTACACGTGAACATGAAGGAAAGATCATCTGTATAGTCGAACCAAAGATGGGAGCAAACTTTCGTCTGGCCCTGTGTGACCTGGAGACTAAAGAGGTAAAACTTCTCAAGACCCGCTATAAGACGGCACAAAGTGTCGAAGCTGCGTTTACCCACCTGAGCTTTCAACTGTAAGCGTGACAGCTTAAACAAACGCATGTCACGGTGCTTAATCGCCAACTTTAAATTTTTCCTTTGTGTTTTAAAGCTATAAATCCAATGATTTATATAATGTGTAAAGGATATGACAATGACTATTGAAGAGATCGAGATGGAACTGGAGTTTGCAGGACTTAGCAGGGAACAGATCAACAAGCTTATCGCTTTTGTCAAAAGCAATGGTTTTGATGCAGCCACAATGGATAAAAAGCTCCAACTCATGGGTTATGAGAAGGTCTTTACCATTTATGATGACGTGGAATAAGCCGCTACACAGACGCTGACACGAATGCATAGCAAAAAGACAGAAGCAGTGAAAGAGCTGAACGATGTATCATCAGAAGAGAAGTTGATAAGAAATGCTGTCATAGACCTCTTGCACTATGATCAAGAGGTGACATGCGAGAGCATATCTGAAGCTACAGGTATAAGCAGATCGAACCTGCAGTATCACCATGACGCTATTCGATCGATGCTTATACGATTAAAAAAATCAGAATATGCCGACGCTTTTACAAACTAAGTGACAAAACCTGGGCAGTGTCATCGACAAGGATGATCAAGAAGGATCTGGAGTAAGTCCTGGACACTTACCTTTTTACAGTCGCATAATTACAGCCATCCAGCCTAATACGGTCCTCTTCGAAGGTTTG
>JBFFSC010000008.1:0-30730 GCA_041572615.1 Sulfurimonadaceae bacterium | reverse complement strand
TTCAATCATCACCGGCTTGGCTTTTTGTACGATCCAGACAAAAGGGTGCGGAATATCCAGGATATGACTGTCGGCAAGCCCCTGCTCTTTAAAGAGTTTGAACCAATGGTTTGAGATAGCATTGAGCGCAGCACCTTTACCCGGTACACCCTGCATATCACCCTCGCCTTTCCAGATACAGTCAAAAGCCGAGATCCTATCACTGATGACCATGATCGCCAAAGGCGTATCCAACGGTACGTCATACCCTTTTTCTTCGATCAGACGCTTGCTGTCATTTTCCGTCAACCAGTAAACAGAGCGTACTTTACCACTGTGTACCGGCAGGTCTGTACGGATTGGAAGATCGTTGTTTACCGCTAATACTTTGTCGGCTAGATTCATTATCGATACCTTTAAATAGAGTGCTCAAATTTTAAAGATTTATTCTACCAAAACATAGATTTACTTGGGCTTGATTTTGAATATGACTTTTAAGCAGTTTGTCTTTTATAACAACCTCTTTATTTCTGCAAACACTATACATTTGTATCATTACTGTTTTAGCCATTCTCTTATTTTATTTGACCGCCAAAAAGGTAAGCAAAGAAGCTTTCTCAGTAGGCTTCATGCTGATAGCTTATCGAGTTTCAAACAGTATAACCATCGATATTCCCGTCGTTAAAGTATAAGTGGAGTAACTTTCTTATATACTTCTTTTACGTCAAAAAGAGGAGGGCAACACTGACCCGTGATTGGATTAGTATTGCTCACGAAAAATGTTATATGAAAAATAAAATTGGAGTTTAAATGAAAAAAATATTATTACTACTACTTGTTAGTCTTGAATTATTTGCCGGTACACAGATGTGTGGTTCGGGAACTGTTATTAGATTACTTAGTGATGACAACAAAGGTAGCCGTCATCAAAGATTTATAATAGAAGAGTCCTCTGGAAGAACATTATTAGTTGCTCATAATATTGATTTAGCACCAAAAATATATTCACTTCAAAAAGGTGGTTTAATAAAGTTTTGCGGTGAATACGAAAACAATGCAAAAGGTGGTGTTATTCATTGGACACATCATGATCCGCAAAAACGTCATACTGGTGGTTGGTTAGAATATAAGGGTAAAAGATATCAATAAAAATATAACACATACTAGGAGAGAAATAGTTTATCCTGTGGGTGGGCGAAACTATTTCTCAAGACAAACGTTAACCAATAAACTCACGGATCTTTCCAAGATACTCGTCAAGGTTTTCAAAACGGTGGTTCCCACCCTCTTGTACAACCACCTCATAGTTCTCATAGAACTCAGCCGCCTTGGTATAGTCAAGCATCTCATCTTCTTTTTGCAAAAGAACCAATACAGGAGCTTTGATGCTGTCCTTTGAAATCGCATAGCTGAACAGTTTGGTAATATGCTCTTTTGTCCATTCGAAAGGTTCTCCGCTGCAGAAGAATTCATTCGTCCCGACATAAGGAGCCAGGGTAATAAAAGGTTGCATCGAAGGGTTCAGCAAAACCGATTTGATCTGGAACTTCTCTGCCAGGTAGGCTGCATAAAAACCACCCAATGAAGAGCCGATGATCAGTGTGACATTGTTGTCGATGACAAGTTTCTGCAGGAACGAGATAGCCTCATCCGGGTCAACGGGGACATCAGGACAAAGGACCTTGTCAAAGTTTTCCCGTAACAGTTGTGTTTTGTTTGAGTTGCCACAGGAGGCAAATCCGTGTATATATAAGATCATGTTAACTCGATTATTTCATCTGAACACCAGCTTGCCAGCTCATGTTCATGCGTGATCAGAAGCATCCCGACCTTGTCAAGATGTTTCAACAACAGTTTCATGACATCCAGCTGGATCACATTGTCCAAGGCTGATGTCGGCTCATCCAGTAGAAGAAGCTCAGGCTTCATCAACAGTGCTCTGAGAATTGAAGCACGCTGCAGCTGACCGCCAGAGAGTTCAAAAGGCTTCTTGTCCAAAAGCTCTCTCTCCAGCCCCATCTCTTCAAGCAGGCTATCCATTTCGTCAATAGGAGCCACATCCCTGATCTGGTTGATAATGGAATAGGAGTTGTGAAAAGAGCTGTAAGGGTCTTGAAACACCTGCGATATACGTCCGGATTGAATCTTTCCCTTAAGAGGTTTAAGATTGCCTACGATCAGTTCAAGCAGTGTACTCTTTCCCGAACCGCTAGGCCCGACGACCGTCTTTATTTCACCTTTTTTCAGCTCTAGTGAAAAGTCTTTATAGAGAAGACTCTTTTTATCATAGCCAAAATCCAGGCTCTCAACCGTTAAGACACTCAAGAGCGGATCTGTCCCGAACCGTAAAGCTTGAACTTATAGGTCGTAAGCCCCTCGATACCCATTGGACCACGTACATGAAGTTTGTTCGTACTGATACCCACTTCTGCGCCAAAACCGAAAGCACCCCCGTCTGTAAAGCGTGTTGATGCATTGACATAGACTGCCGCTGCATCGACACTGTTCAAGAACTTCTCGGCGATCGTGTAGTTCTCTGTCACGATTGACTCTGAATGCCCCGAGCCATACGTCCTGATATGATCGATCGCTCCCTCGACACCTTCGACGACACGAATGTTCAAGATATTATCAAGATACTCTGTATGAAATTCCTTATCGCCTGCATGCTCTGCCTGGATGATCTCCTGTGTTATCTCACATCCTTTAAGCAGTGTTCCTTTCGCATCAAACGCCTCTTTTAACTTTGGCAGGATGATAGGAGCGATTGTCTCACTGACCAAAAGTGTCTCCATCGCATTACAGACACCCGGTCTATGTGTCTTCGCGTTCACTGCGATATTAATGGCCATATCGATAGCAGCATCCCTGTCAATATAAGTATGACACTGTCCCTTGTCATGCTTGACCACAGGTACAGATGCATTGTCACAGACATAACGGATCAATCCTTCCCCTCCACGCGGTACGATAAGGTCAACGTATTTATCCATCTTGATAAGCTTTGCCACTCCTTCACGTGAACTATCAGGCAACAGGGAGACCAGAGCACGAGGAAGACCGTTCTTCTCAAGAACGTCCTGCAGGACATTGGCAATCGCTCGATTGGAATTCTCCGCTTCCTTCCCACCTTTTAAGATACAGATATTCGAGCTTTTAAAACAGAGTGCTGCCGTATCAGAAGTCACATTCGGACGCGACTCATAGATAATACCGATAACACCGATCGGCACCGTCACCTTCTCTATCTTGATACCGTTATCAAGCACCCAGCCGTCAAGTACACGTCCTACCGGTTCTTTCAATGCTGATATTTCTCTAACACTCGTTGCCATAGCACTAATGCGGCTTTCATCCAGCAAGAGTCTGTCTTTAAGTGCGGATGAGAGGTTGTTCTTATCGGCATCGGCCATATCAAGCGTGTTCGCTTTGATGATATCCTCACTGTTCGCTTCCAATGCATCGGCCATCTCATGCAAAATTCGGTTTTTATCTCCCCCACCAAGCTCGGTGAACACATTGCTTGATGATTTAGCTTCTTGTAAAAATTTTTCCATGATTGCCTCTTTTTTTGATTTATTTCGTATTGAATAGGGCTTATTATATCGATATGAGTACAAAAATCGACTTAAGGTGAAGGTGTTAGGTGAAATACTTTAATAGAGGTGAAGCGAAGAAAACTCTTCGCTTATTTTAAAGCAAGACGTTGAAGTGTCTGTATTGTTTGGGTTTCTTCTGCTTCTTTGGCTTCTTGTAGCGGGGTCATGCCTTCACTGTTCTTTGCTTTGACATCAGCACCCTGTTCAACCAAAAACTGTGATGCCTTGCTGTTACCGATATAGGCTGCGATATGCAGAGGCGTCGAAAGGTCTTTACTTTTTGCATTGATCTGTGCACCACTGGAAACAAGCAGTTTCATCGTCTCAACATCACCGCCCTCTGCTGCACGGTGAAGCGGTGTGATACCATCCTTACCTTTTACATTCACGTCAGCATTGGCACGTAAAAGAGAGACCACGGACTTTTTGTCTCCGTGAAATGCAGCGATATGCAGAGCTGTACGCCCGTTTTTCATCTTTGCATTGACATCAGCACCCTGCTCTATCAGAAACTTGATCATCTCCGAGTTCTCATTATAGGCAGCGATATGCAGTGCCGTCTGCTTATACTGGTAGTTTTTAGCGTTGATATCCTCGCCATTTTCTATCAGTTCTTTGACCTTTTCAAGGTTTCCTTTTTCGACAGTATCATGTAATATAGTCGCAAACACACTGACTGGCAACAGTATCGATACGATTAGTAGACTAAGTTTCATAATCTTTCTCCTTAGGAATTTTGCATAAGTAATCATAATAGAGTTTTGTAAATAATTGACTAATAGATTGTGTTTTTAAGAATTATTTTTTGTTATATAAAAAATGTAGAAAAGAGGAAAGAAGAGAGGGCAACCTCTCTTCAGTAATTATTCGATTTCAGCGTCGATGACATCATCATCTGCTTTTTTAGCATCTGATGGTGCACCTTCACCTTGTTCTTTAGCATACATCTGCTCAGCCATTTTATGGCTAGCTTCTGTCAATGTTTTCACTTTAGATTCAATCACTTCTTTCGTTGCAGATTCATCTTTTAGTGTCTCTTTAAGATCTGCTACTGCATCTTCGATTGCTGTCTTCTCAGCAGCATCGATCTTGTCACCTATCTCGCTTAATGACTTCTCAGTCTGAGCGATCAGTGCATCTGCCTGATTACGAAGGTCAACCATCTCTTTACGTTTTGAGTCTTCGGCTTTGTTCTTCTCAGCATCTTGGATCATTTTCTCGATCTCTTCTTCACTCAGTCCTGATGAACCTGTGATCTTGATCTCTTGAGACTTACCTGTACCTTTGTCTTGTGCAGAAACAGTAAGTACACCGTTCGCATCGATATCAAATGTTACTTCGATCTGAGGTACACCGCGTGGCGCTGATGGAATACCTGAAAGCTCAAACAGACCTAGAGACTTATTGTCTTTAGCGAATTCACGTTCACCCTGGACAACAGAGATAGATACTGCCGGCTGATTGTCTTCAGCTGTAGAGAAGACCTGAGACTTCTTGACAGGAATCGTCGTACCTTTTTCAATAACCTTAGTCGCAACACCACCCAGTGTCTCGATACCAAGAGATAGAGGAGTAACATCAAGAAGAAGGACATCTTTAACATCACCGCGTAAAACACCACCCTGGATTGCAGCACCCGCAGCAACAACTTCATCCGGGTTAACACCCTTGTTAAGCTCTTTACCGCCGAAGTATGCAGAGACCATCTCTTGTGCTTTTGGAACACGGATCGAACCACCGACCATAATGATCTCTTTAATATCATTTTTATCAAGATCAGCATCTTTCATCGCAACTTTGATGTGATCGATTGTCTCATCAACAAGTTTCTCGATCATACCTTCAAACTTCGCACGAGTCAGCTTGACAACAAGGTGCTGTGGTCCCGCTTCTGTCATCGTGATAAACGGAAGGTTGATCTCTGTCTCTGTTGAAGACGAAAGCTCTTTCTTCGCATTTTCAGCAGCATCTTTTAGACGCTGTAATGCCATCTTGTCATTTTTAAGGTCAACGCCATGAGAGTTTTTAAACTCATCTGCCAGGAAATCAACGATCTTGTTATCAAAGTCGTCACCACCAAGGAATGCATTACCGTCAGTTGAAAGAACTTCGAAAGTACCGTCAGAGATCTCTAGCGTCGTAACGTCAAATGTACCACCACCAAGGTCATATACAAGTACTGTCTCTTCTTCTTTGCTGTCAAGTCCATAAGCCAGTGCAGAAGCCGTCGGCTCATTGATGATACGTAATACGTTAAGACCTGCAATCGCACCTGCTTCCTGTGTTGCTTTACGCTGTGCATCATTGAAGTAAGCAGGAACCGTAATAACGGCGTCAGTTACAGTAGAACCCAGGTAAGCCTCTGCATCCTCTTTCAGTTTTGTAAGGATCTTTGCAGAGATCTCTTGTGGTGTATAGATCGTACCTGCAACATCAACTGCTGCCATACCGTTTTTATCAACGATGTTGTACGTTACTTTGTCGTGTGCTTCTTGTGCCTTATCTTCATTCATCATAAGACCCATAATACGTTTGACTGATGAGATCGTCTTATCCGGGTTTGTGATCGCCTGACGTTTTGCCGGATCACCGACAAGGACTTCGCCTTTATCTGTAAATGCAACTACCGATGGAGTCGTGTTCTTACCCTCTTTGTTAGGGATAATCTTCGCCTCACCACCTTCATAGACTGCAACACATGAATTTGTTGTTCCTAAATCGATTCCAATTACTTTTGACATATTGTCTCCTTTAATAATTTATCTTAGTTAGCTATTACGACCATTGCGTCACGCAATGTACGTTCTTTATATCTGTAACCTTTTTGAAAGGTACTTACAATCTGACCGGACTCATGATCTTCACTGTCTACCTGCTGAACAGCATGGTGGACATTAGGATCAAAAGCTTCTTCTTCAGATACCGGTGTAACACCGTGTTTTTCCAAAACACTTAAAAATTGTTTCATCGTGAGTTCGACACCCTCGCTTACCTTCTCAAGCAGAACCTGAGGATCAGCATCAGCATCCTTCGCTTTGATAGCACCTTCAAGCGCATCAAGCACAGGGATAAGGTCTTTTGCAAATTTTTCATTAGAGTATTCTAATGCTTGATATTTCTCTTTTTCAAGACGTTTTTTAATATTTTCAAAATCCGCATGGACACGATGGTACCTGTCCTCACTTGCAGCCAATGCCGCTTTTAAAGTTTCTAATTCATTTTCTTCGGTTACTTCTTCTGAAGTCTCCTCTTGCGCTTCAATCTCTTCGTTTTCAGCATCAAGATTCTCAACGTTTTCGCGTTCATCTTGCGACATTAATGCGCCTCCTTTTTTGTGTTTCAGCGATATTATACATAATTGAGTCATTGAATGTCAAGTATAAATTAAATAAAATTATTCAATTAACTTGATACCGAATGACTCAAGTTGTTAAATCATTGAATAAAATGCCTATATTAGGGGAAATATGCACCTTAGTTCTGACTGTTTTGATGTTGTAAGATAGAATAGATGTAAGCCATCTACTGAATGAGAAGTGAAAAAGTACAGCGAGGAAAAGGGTGTATCCTACCTGTTGGCCAGGATATAGATGACATAGCTTCCAAACTCATTACGCAGTTCAAATCTGTGTTTTTTGCAAAACTCGTCTCTCATTTGCTGCAATAATCTGTTGGCCTCTTCTTCGGCCTCTTCTTGAGTATCGAACGTTTGCTGGTCTGCAATTGCACGTTTGATGGCACATGAACATGCATTCTTTACTTCAACACTGTACATAGGCTTCCTTTAAAAATCAAATATATCATCCATCTCACTTTCATCTACATGTGATCCGTCATCTTGTAACATCGATATGAACATCTGTGTGTTTGCCACAATCGTATCATTCATAAAATCGGCCGATGGCGCACCCGTTTCAAAGGTCATCTTGGCCCAGGTCTGCAGATCAGAGATAAAGGGACCACTCATCGTTGAAATCTCTTCTTCGATCTCTTTAAAACGATCGATATGTGCGAATATCTCCGAACTAAGATTTGCAAGTGATTTTCCGATAGGATAACTTTGCGTATAGATCGTCAACTCTTTGCCCAAGGCATCAAGTAAGACAGCTATCTGTCGGATATCATCTTCTTCAATACGTGAACTTCCCAGCATAAGCATCAATGAACCAAGGTCTCCCAAATGTTCATGCATATCAAGCAGATCATCACTGTCCATATAATCAAAGACTTCATACGCTTGTGTATTTGTCACTTCAATTTCAACGTTCTGTTTCGCTTCTGTGTCGGCAACTACCTCGACCTCTTGATCCATAAAGGGAGCAGTCTCTTCCTCAATCATAGGAGTCACTACCTTCTCCAGTTTAAAACTTATTTTCTCTCTATTCGTTTTAAACTCACTTACTTCACTGTTTTTCTTCATGATAAGTTTGACTACCATCTCCCCTATGATATCAACCTTGTTCAATGTGAAATAGATAGCACCATTATCCTCTTCAACAATAATCCATGGTTTCTCAGTATGTTTTATAATAGCATCACCAAGGGCATAGACAACCCGTATGACATCAGAGAGACCGTCAACATTCAAAGGTCTCACATCCAAAAGAAAATATTCCC
The DNA here is from genome assembly GCA_041572615.1 of Sulfurimonadaceae bacterium. GTDB lineage: Bacteria > Campylobacterota > Campylobacteria > Campylobacterales > Sulfurimonadaceae. Next base: position 22,535 of record JBFFSC010000008.1, on the reverse strand, counting down.
AGAACTCTGAAAGCGCTTCCTCGTTTTCCACGTAAAAGATAGTCTGACGATGTAGGATCTGTTGGGTATAAAGATTGACAGATTTTGAATTGATATGTCCTAAAGTATGACGTCGTGAGAGGAGTGCAAAGTAGTTATTCAAACGTGCATACAGCTGTTCGGCATCAAGAGGTTTGGGTACATAATCCTCTGCTCCGCAGCGCAATATTTCTTTCTGCCGGGTATCATCATCTACTGCGGAAACGGCAATGATCATGACATCCTTGTCATGTTCACGGATCTTCTTGGTTGCTTCGATGCCATCCATCTGCGGCATCATAATATCCATGAAGATCAGATCATATTTGGTCTCAAAAGACTTATTAAGCGCCTCTAGACCGTTGACGCACTCCTCGATTTCAAAAGCATCGATCTTTCTCTCTTCATTATAGTCCTGAAGTAAAAGGTTAAGTACCATCCGGTTGTTAGCATTGTCATCAACAATCAATATCTTCTTCATTTAATCTCTAAACCTTTTACTTATCTACAATCCATTTACTATACAATAACATAAATTACAGGGTTTTACACTTTATAAAAGTTAATCGATGCGCTTGAGCAACTCTTGACAGAAAGCTCTATAGTCCTTCATGCCCTTCGTTCGTTTTTCCATCAGCACTATTGGTTCACCCGATTCAAACTGCTGAGCAAGTTTGATATCCGTACCTATAGGCGAGAAAAGCTTGGACTTTCCAAAAGCACTTTCGACTTTTTGTAAGGACTCTTTATGTTCATTGATATGGGGATTGAACATGACTGGCAGCATACCCACATGATCGATCTTCGCATTCATCTGTGTAGACATCTGATAGACAGCACGCACCATCTGTCCGACAGCGACGACACCAAGATGATGCGGGACAAAAGGGATAACGACAACATCAGCGACTTCAAGTGAGTTCTTGAGCAGGGCGTCAAAGGTCGGAGCCGTGTCAATGATACAGTAATCAAAGAAGTCACCGACCTTCTCATTTCTAAAACGGTTTTTCAACACACCTCTGAGATCAGAATATTCATAAACATCAAAGAGGGCATGTGCCGGAGCCAAGGTGAGATTATTTAAAACTGTAGGTACGAAGTTCTCACTCAAGGTCTTTCCAAAAAAGATAGAGTGTGCACCACCCTCTTCCATAGGGGCGGAACCCACACCGATAGATGCATGGCCCTGTGTATCAAAGTCGATTAATAATACAGAGTGTGTTTTGGCAAGTTCGGTAGCAAGGTTTACAGCCGTTGTCGTCTTGGCTGAACCCCCTTTTCGGTTAGATATGACAATAGTTTTCATTCATCACTTTTTAATGTTTTTTTTAAACATTATACCCAATGGCCTGATTGAAGTAAACTATAGTTTGCATTCACCCACATCAAAACCTTCTATGACTTGTTGGTAGAGCTTGGGTGTCACGGAGAACTCAAAACTGCAACTGTACATCTTTTTATAGGCTAGCATCTGCTGAATGACTGAAAGATGGACATCGTCACAGTCACGCAGGTCAAAGACAAGGGTCTCAGGTGCAAGTTTATTCAGTTGATCACGTAGTTCCAGTACTTCATCTTCATAGATGACTGCTTTCAAACTTATTGTCTTACCTTCAGATTCTATTGGCATTATGCGCTCCTTTTCTCCAGCGAGATATCTTTGATGATCGTCACCAGTTTTTTATTATGTGTCAAAATTGCAGCGACATTCATAAAGTCACCCATGTACTGGACTTCTTGTACTTCATGCAACTCTGCTTCATCCACATGAACAATATCCTCTACCGCATCAATATTAAGACCAAAGAAGTTCTCTTTATCACCTCTAATGATAAGACAGCGCTGCAGCCCTGCGGCCACTGTTGCCGAAAGAGCGGAGACTTTTCCCAGACAGTCCAGGGTGTTTTGATACGACTCGTTAACATTCTCTTGCATTAGTTTTTTGGCTTCATCGACAGAGGTTTCACACTTGTGCAAAACTTCTACAGCAGACATATGCAAGTTCTGATGATGATAGTTCAATTTTTTCATCAATACAAGGACTTCATCATTATCAGGATGAAACGAGTCTATCCATTTACCCAACGAACAGGCATGCGGATCCGTGGTCTTTGTGAAAGGCTCTGCCGTCTCTACAGTATGGTTAAGTGCATCGATCCACTCTTTATGCTGAGACTCCAGTTCCGGGAACATCTGTTGTAACTGTTCCTCATAACTGTTTTTCCCTATAGCCTTGCGAAAACTCAACACCTTGATGACATTCTCTTCATATTGGAACATGCCTTCAATATGTTCATCAACATCCGGGACTTCTGTCAACTCTTGTGCCGGTAGAATACGTTTGACACTCTCAATGTCAATACCATAGTTCTGGCCCAGGACAGAGAAAATCACAAAGGATCTCATGAGACTTCCTCTAATGGGACTTGAAGCTGTGAGGAGATACCCAGAAGTCCTACCGGGTCAATCATCATAATGATCTGCCCATTTCCAAGAAGTGCTGTACCACTGAAGATTGGATGTCCTTGGAGCATTCCCAAAAGAGGTTTTTGGACGACATCAAGCTGTCCGAGCAGTTCATTGACAACAACCGCAAGCAGGTTGCCTTTGATATTAAGAACGACAATACTCAACTCTTTGTTCTTGATCTCTTCAAGATCCAGCATGGAGTTGATGAATAGAAGTGGGATCACCTCTCCTCTTAAGTAGATAAACGGCTCATTATGAAGAGCTTCGATCTCACTTTTTTCTATTTTTACCGTCTCTTGTACAGAGTCCATAGGGAAGCCGTAGTGTACACCGCTCATCTCGACATGAAGAAGTGATGTAACGGCAAGTGAGACCGGTATTGCCAGCGTTATGGTCGTTCCGACATTGGCCTCTGTGCGGATAGAGATACTTCCGCCGAAGCTTTCTATTGACTTCTTAACGACATCCATTCCCACACCACGTCCACTGAACTCCGTGATCGATTCTGCTGTTGAGAGACCTGCCAACAAGACCAGTTCAGCTCTGCCATTGTCATCCAAAGCATCGATTTGATCCATACTCATCAAACCTTTTTCGATCACTTTTTGAATAACGCGGTCGACATTGATACCTGCACCGTCATCTTTTATTTCAACAATGATCTTGTCTGATTGGGCGTAAGCTTTCAGGTTGACATTACCTTCAGCGCTCTTGCCTTTGGCCACACGGTCATCAGGTAATTCAATCCCGTGATCAAGTGAGTTTCTCATGATGTGAATCATCGGGTCTGCAAGCATCTCGATAATATTCTTATCGAGCTTGGTATCACCGCCTTCCATATGCAGGTTTACCTTTTTGCCCAGTTTTTTTGTAATATCGCGCACGAGCTTTGGATAACGGTCAAAAACATATGAGATCGGTAGCATACGCATCGACATGATAAGGTCTTGCAGTTGTTCCGAAAGGCGATTGATAAAGGTATATTTTTCCATGATGGCACGTTTGACATCTTCTGGTGTCATATTATGGACACCGTCAGCCAGATATGGCAGTGAGTTCTTGGCAACAAGCAGTTCCCCAATGATGTTCATCAATGAATCTACCGACTCCTGCTCGATCTTGACGGTTTTGCCGATGACATTACGTTTAGCATCCGCTTTTGCAGCCGGTGCTGTCTCCTTCTGCGTCTCTTCCTCGACAGTTTCAATTACAGATTCAGGCTTCGCTACTGCTTCTGGCTCTACAGCTAGCACATTATCATCTGCGGTTTTTGACTCGTCTTTGACAATATCTGCTTGGGAAACCACTTCTTCAGATGCCTCTTCTATCCTCTTCTCTTCATCAACAAGAGAAGATGCAAATGCAATAAGATCCTCTTTGTTCGTGATCCCTTCCACACTCTCACCAAACAACTGAGCTGTTCGCGCCATCATCATCTTAACACGCTCAAAGACTGACGGGTCATCCGAAGCTTCCAACTGCATCAACTGCTGAGATATGATCATCTTCGCACTTTCTCGTGTCGCTTCGTCAATCACAGGCTTTGCCGCTTCAACAGGTTGCGAATCAGGTTCCCTTGCAACATTGTCTTCCGCCGAATAGACCTTACCGTTGTAGAGCCCATCAAAGAAACCTCCCAGAGCTTGCAGATCGCCTGTGCACTCCATGATGTCGATAAAACGGTTGAGTTGGGCATACTGGATAGTCTCTTCACCGATAAGTCCCAATGACTCTTCGATCAATGACTTGAGTTTCTCTTTTGAACCCAACTCTTTTTTTGCATTGGCACTGAGCTCTTTCATTACGTCAAGCTCATGTACCTCACCCTTGCTGATACCAAGGAGGGTTACGATATCCAGTGGCAAGAATATCAGCTCGTCTATAAAGTTATATAGAGCCTCTTCAATCTCTGAATAACCGGCTTCGACAAAGGCAACGATCTGTAGACTAAGTCCCAAACCTTCATCCTCGTCATCAATCCCGCTGATAACCGATTTTGCTTCATCCTCACCCATACATGAGTAGACATACTTAACCTTGTCGCCAAGAAGAGAGAGTGTATAGGCTGGATCATTTCCATAGACCATACAAGATGCATCCACATCAAAGATAATCGCATAAAGACGTGGATCATAAAAGTTGTCTTCCGTGATCTCTTCCATCTTCAGAGGTAGAGATATCCCCGAGTCAGCCAGAAAATTCATAGGTAGGTTGACAACTTTTGAAGGCTCCTGCAACAACTCGATCGGTAAAGCCCAAGCCTCTTTTTCACTACTTTTACCCATTCTCTCACACAACTCTTCAACCAATGCACTGACGACTTCTTCATCAGCTTCCACAATATCTTCAGTGTCTTCTGCCGCCTCGATAAGGTTCATCACTTCATCAAAAGCATTATATAAAGATTCGATAACCTCATCCGTTGGTTCAACGAGTCCATCACGAACCATATCAAGAAGGTCTTCTGCATGGTGCGTTATATCTTTGACCGAGATAAAACCGACAATACCAGAACCCCCTTTTAACGTATGTGCCGCTCGAAAAACTGCATTAACAAGTTCACTATCACCTGAACCTAGCTTTTCAATATTTTGATCAATGAAAGAGAGGTTTTCTCTGGCTTCTTGTAAGAATGAATCTAATAATGGGTTCATAACAGGTCCTTATGGGATTAAAATGCTCAAATAGTTTTTCAACACTTCAGGTTTGATAGGTTTTGTCTCAAAAAGATTTGCTCCGACTTTGAAAGCTTCTACACGATCTTCCTCATGCGCTTGTGTCGTGATCATGATAATGGGAGTCAGTGCATAGGCAGGTTCTTTTCGGATCTCCTGGACAAATGAGTATCCGTCCATCACAGGCATATTAACATCTACCAGATACAAAGCGATATCCAAATCCAGGCTGCGCTCCATGGCTTCCATCCCATTTTCGGCTTCTACGACCTCATAGCCCATCTCTTTGAGCAAAGAGCCATGATACATCCGTACCGTTTTTGAATCGTCCACTACCATTACTTTCATCATTATCTCCTAGAAGAACTCTATTTCATTTTCGTCTGACTGGCTTTTGAGGTGACCGCTGAAAGCCTCTTTCTTCGCCCTAGCCTCTTTCAATACCGTATTCATCTTTGAACGTAGTTTGACAATACTGTCATCTGCTATCTTTTCATCTGCTTTAAAGGTATGGGAAAACATCAGTAGGTTTTTTTGCACCAACTCAATCGCTTCGATTGTCGCTGAAAGTTGTTGAGAAACAATATCTTGATATTGTAAAGCTTCTGCCGCATCATCATCGAGTTCAATGTTTTTATTTTCCATAAACGTCGAAAGCTTCATCTGTGCCTCTTTAGATATGTTAATCGTATCCTGTTCAACTTGTTTAATATGTTCTAAAAGCTCATGTAATGAATCAAATATCATATCTTCCTACTTTCGATAAGGTTGTTATAGTCGCTTTACGCCGGTAGACGCAATACCCTTGTAATTGCTGATTTTAATTGTGTCGGGTTGAAAGGTTTTACAATCCATCCTGTAAGCCCCAATGCTTTCCCCTGCTGTTTGAGTTCATCCTTTGTCTCTGTTGTCAACATCAAGACCGGTGTACGTTTTGTTGCAGGCAGTTCGCGTAAGGCCTTCAATAACTCAAGACCATTCATAACAGGCATGTTAAGATCGGTAATGATAAGATCCGGTACCACCCCTGCTTTGACATCAGCCAGACACAACTGCGCCTCCAGATACTGTTTAACCTCTATTGGCATAGACGAAACTGTCATACGTGTTGAAGCTAAAGCTGTTTCAGAGTCATCGATAAACATAACAATTGGATTTGCCATAATTTTTTTCCTTTTTACTTAATTCATTGGTTCTATCTTAAAGAGCACCGATAGGAACCTTTTTAGGTGGCTATCACTGCTCTCCATCAAATCAGAAGTCTAAAAACTCCCTCACTATTATTTCTGATAGATCATCGTTGTGCCAAACTTCCTTGCTTTATAAACTGAGACAATACGGGACATATATTCTGCATGTCCCAAAAAAACATAACCATCTGGTTTTAGCATATCATAAAAGTTCATTGCAACCTCTTTTTTGCTGGCATCATCAAAATAGATTAGCATATTTCTGGAAAATATAATATCAAATTTACCCAATTGACGTATCTGGGCACGATCGAATATGTTCACTACCCTAAAGTCAACCGCACCGACCAAATCATCAATCAGGTTATATGAAAAGTTCGATTTTTTAAAATATTTTGCCAGTTGGTTTGGAGGAATCGCATGCACTGATCTCTCAGAGAACTTTCCATCCTGTGCTTTCTTAATCACGTTAGAGTCAATGTCAATCCCTATGATCTCAATATCTCTGCGCTCAACCAAATTGGCCTCTTCAAGCAGGTATAAGACCATCGAGTAAGGCTCCTCTCCTGTAGAACAAGGAGCAGAAAGTATACGAAGAGGTTCATGACTTGGACGCATCTTATCAAGTTGAGGCAAGACATCGTTGACCATCACCTCAAACTGGTCATGTTCTCTGAAGAAATAGGTCTCATTGACCGTGACGGCATTCATCAGGTTTTGAAACTCAACACCCTCTTTGTCTTCAAAACGAAGTTGAAAGAAGTACTTCCTGAAGTTAGATACTTCAAGTTCTGCCATGCGGTTGAGGACATATTTATTGATCTTGTCATAATGCTTGCTGATTTCTAGGAATATCCCGCTCTTGCGGTAGATAAACTCAGCTAACTTTTCAAAGTTCCCTTCATTAAACATATTAAGCCTCTATGGATTTAATAGCAGCGTCAATCGCGAAAGCAGCATAGCTTTCGTCCTTAAAACGTTCCTTGACCTGTTTAAGCAGTTCCACATCCTCCGGTTGACCTATCTCGGCCATATAGTCAACCGCTGTCATTGCAACATTGATGTTTTGCTCATTCTCCAAAAGTTCGATCAGCATATCACGTGATTCTGCAAAGTTCACATCTCCCAGGACGTTAATCGCGAAAATACGAAGGTCATAATCATCTCCAATCAAAAACTTGACAATATAGTATTTTATCTCTTTACCATAATCCTGTAAGATAGATATCCCAAGGTTTCGGACATAGGCATTTTGAAGCTTTAACAACTCCATGACCTGTTCGATAGGAGCTTCTTTGGGATCCATTTGCGATAAAATAGCTGCGATTCGCGATGCCGTATCTTTATGCGTCGTATGTTCTATTAGTTTATCAACCAAAAAGTGGGGACCGTCTTTAAACTTGACTATCTCTTCAAGTGCATAGGACTGCTCGTCAAAAGCATCTGTATTTTCATAAAAGCTGATTGCCTCTTCCAAACTTTCGAATGTTGGGAGTTGTTTAACTTCACTTTTTGTATCTCTTTTAACCAGTGCCATTTTTTCTCCTATTCAAACTTTATCTATTTTAAGTTGACTATTTTTTTTCTAATCTCTTCAAAATCAAGTACCTGGGATGCCCCACCTCTTTCAATCGCTTCTTTTGGCATACCATACACGGTACATGACTCTTCAGATTCGGCAAGGGTATATCCACCACCTTGTTTCACCTTTACCATCCCATCAGCTCCATCATCCCCAATACCCGTCAATAAGACACCGACAATTTTCTTTGCTGGAAACACTTTCAATGCCGAATCAAACATCTCATTTACAGCAGGCTGGAAAAAACGGCCGTTTTTATCCGTTTCGTTGAATGTGACTATCTTACCAGAAGTCTTTTTACGAAAATGCATATGCACCCCGCCCTTGGCAAGATAGATATGACCGGGTAAGACCTCATCATTATTCGATGACTCATGTATCGGAGCAATGGCTACACGTGCAAGTCGTTCCGCGAATGCTCGTGTAAACTGCTCCGGCATATGCTGGACAATACATATGGGATGAGGATATCCGATCGGAACCGAGGCGACAATCCTCTCAACGAGTCCGGGGCCTCCTGTAGAAACACCAATCAAAACTATCTTTTCGATATCTTTGGAACTTGTTTGTGGTATCTCCCACTCTTCATCCTGAACCCGCATGCGGCGTTCACGCTTGACTTCGGGAACTTTGACAGGAACCTTTAGACGTCTGCGAGGGATACGACTGAGTGATTTGATTTTCTGGATGATCTCTTTTCCACTCTCTTCAACCCCTACATTCATCGTTCCGGGCTTCAAAATAAAATCGATTGCACCCAATTCCATAGCTTCAACTGTGATCGATGCATTTTCTGAGGTCAAAGAGCTTACCATCAGGATCGCTGTCGGATTTTTCTGCATAATCTCTTTGACGGCAGAGATACCATCAAGAACAGGCATATTGATATCCATTGTAATGACATCATAATCTTTGGAAAGTGCTTTATCAATAGCTTCTTGACCATTTTTAGCAATATCGATCTCGAAATCAAGGTCTTGTATAAGTGATCTTAACTGTTTTCGAACTAATGCTGAATCATCAACAATCAGTATCTTTTTGCTCAAGCAATTTCCTTATCCATTTTTTCTAATGAAAGAGAGGAAAAAAGTACATTCGTATCAAACATCATAACCAAGCGTTTTCCTTTTTCCAGCTGCAGAATATTGGAAAAAAGACGACCTTTCTCTTCTTCAGGCTTTATCTCATTGTCTTTGATGCCTCTAACATCGTTTACCTTGTCTACGACAAAGCCGAGACGATTATCATTGACTTGGGTGATGATAATCTGCTGTTCAATATTCTCTTTTTCTTTCAATTTCAAGATATTATACAAAGAAGCAATACTGATGACTTGTCCGCGGATATTGATAACTCCCTTGATATGTTCAATACTGTCAGCGACAGGAGTAATATCTGTCATATCAATTATCTCGCTGACATCATCAATATCAAAAGCGTACTCTTCATCAGCCATCTGGAATATGACTGCTTCAATATGAGACTCTTCAACAGCCTGTTTCTGGCTCTCATCTTTTTCCTGATCTGAAATCAGATGGCTCTGCTCATTCACGAGTGTTCGTATGACATCCGTGTTGACAATACTGACCAATTCATTATTCAGATGCAAGACACCGTTGATTTTCATGTCCTTAAAGTTCTCCGGCAGTCCTTCGATTCTATCGATCTCAACATCTTGTATATCGACAATATCATCGACTACAAGGCCGATATGACGACCTAAATGCTGTGAAACTATAATGCGGTTCTTATCACTTTTATTGATTTTGAAATCATAATATAGACGTAAATCCGCTACTACCAATAAATCATCGCGCAGAGACATCATTCCCAATATCTCTTTGTTGCTTTCAGCAATTGCCGTAAAACTCTCCGGTAACGAGATAATCTCACGGATTGAATCGACTTCTAAAGCATACTTTTCCCCTCCCATCACAAAGAAAAGGAAACGCTGAAGATGGGATTGTCTCTCTTCTGTTGTCTCTCCCGTACCGACTTCACGCACATCCTTCGAAACATACGAAGGCAGGACAACATCTTTAATAAGGCGCTCCACACTGATGATCTGGATGATATCGTCTTGATGTTTTAACAAGGCTACGATCACATCATCACTGTCTTCGACATATTCGACCGAAGACTCATCCACTTCTACCGAATTGATCACTTCCGAAACCAGAAGAGAAAAACGATGCTTTTGCGTATTGATAGTCACCTGCCTGGCCTTAAATGCATCAATATCGACACGCTCTTGCTGTGGATCAAGCAGATAAGAAAAATCTAGACTTGTCAAAATAGCACCTTCAATAGAGCAGATACCACGGATAGACTCGGGGGTCATCGCCATAGGAGTGATATCTTGGACACGTAAAATCTGCTCGACCTCATCGGTGTTAATCCCATAAAAACATCCCTGTTCTTTAATGATTAAGACTTCTTCTATTTCCATTAAATATCCTTATGCTCTCGCTATATTAAAAGCCAAAGCTTTACATCTTAAGACGATTAACCTTGTTGAAGTTCATCTGCCATCACAGCAAGTTCTTCAACACCTTCACCGATATGTGAGATTGTATCAATAATCAGTTCACTTGCCTTACGTGATTCCAAAGCATTCTTAGCCGACAATTCTACAGCTTTTTGAATTTCAGTAATCCCGATAAGCACAGAGTCAAGTCCTTCCAGGTTCTGATCATTGATCGATTTAAGCCCCGTATATCTGTCAAGAAGTTCTACCAACATATCGATAATCTTGTCAATTTCTACTACTAAAGAGTCTAGGCGATTCTTCTCACCCGCTTGACCGTCCAATAGACTTCCCCAATCATCTTGAACCATGCTGATTTCTGCATTCATGCCTTCAATCGTATCATTGATCTTTTCTGTATTGGATTCAGAGTCTTTTGCCAAAGAACGGATATCCGCTGATACAACAGCGAAGCCTTTCCCAAATTCACCTGCACGGGCTGCTTCAATTGAACCACTAATAGCTAACATATTTAACTGGATGATCGAATTTGAGATATTACCGACAGTCTTATCAACATTTTTTGTCTCTTTGACGATTACCGTCAGTTCATCACTTGCACCTTTACCTTCAGATATAGAATTAAGGACCTCTCCATTAATCGATGTCATTGAGCTTTTAACTTCAGCAAATGAGACTTTTAACAGGTCAAAGTTTCGTCTGGCAATCTCAATCAACTTGTCAATATCTTTGGCTGCATTAATACCACCTTCAATATTGCTTTTGTTTGAAAGAGCAGACTGATTTGTCGCCTGTGAAGAAGCTTCAATCTCGTTAAGAGCCTGTGTGACCTGCTCCAGTCCTGACTGAATCTCTTCCATATTGCCACCAATAGTATCTGCTGTGGCTGCTATATCCTCTGCAGACTTGGCCGTATCCGTAGAGAACTTCAACTCTTCAGCAAGGGCACTTAGGTCTTTAATATCTCTTTCTGTCTGAGCCAGTGCATTTGACTGTAATTCAATACCGTTGAGTGTCTGTTCAACTGACAATGCAGCTCGGCTTGAAGCCTCTGCAATTTCGGCTGATCCGTCATTTACCGCAGCAGCAACATTGCCCAGCTTTTGTGTAAATGTAGAGACTGATTTTGCCGCTTCAACAGAGTAGACTGCAATCTTTGTCAGCTCCTCCATCTTGAGACTTAACTCAGATGATGTATCACCTGTCTTACTGATAATATTTGTCGTATTGATGATATTTGTGATGATCGTGTCAATACTCCCTTGGATCTTGTTGACAAGTTCGGAGATAAACTCTGCATTTTTTTCACTTTCGGCAGCTAGGGCTCTTGTTTCATCAGCGACAACGGCAAACCCTTTACCGTGTTCTTTTGCGCGACTTGCCTCAATTGCCGCATTTAGAGCCAACAAGTTCGTCTGGTCTGCAATCTTCGCAATGAAACCAACCGCTTCACCAATATTTTGTGAAGAGACCTTCAGCTCTTCACTTTTTGTCGAAGAAGACTCAGCAACACTGACTGCCCCAGTCATACGGTCAACCGATCCATTAATCATATTAACCGCATTCATAATCGTATCACCGGTCGCTATCGTTGAGTTGATTACTGTATCAATATTGCTTGTCATTCTATTGATATTGCTATTGATACTTTTTACATTCTTGAGCGCTTGTTCACTCGCACCGCTATTCTCTTCTGCGGCCGTTGCAATCTGCTCCATTGAAGACTTCAGCTGTTCGATAGCGGATACAGACTCTTGAGCATTGTCTAAGATATTTGAAGCAATACCTGAGATACTTTCAGAGATTTGTTGCTGTTTGGCCAAAGTACGTTGGCGTCTTTTATCACCTCCACTCGTTGGAGTAACACTCTTTGATGAACTACTTTTTACTAATGCCATAAATTATCTCCTCATTTTCTCTCAGTTTTAGTCTAAAGTAGCGTAGAGCTCTTCAGCTTTCTTAATCTCTTCGCGTGACGGCTTGACACGGATTGAGACATATTTAGTGTTTCCATTTTTATCGATAGAACGCAGTACAGTTGCATAGACCCAGTAATATCCACCGCCTTTACGGGCATTTTTAACATATCCTGTCCAGAATCCCTTTTCCTGGACATCATCCCACAAAGACTTAAATGCTGCGCGCGGCATCTCAGGATGACGTACACAGTTATGCGGCTGGCCGTATAAATCAGACTCATTCATATTTGCGATTTGCATAAATGAATCCGATGCATAGGTGATGATCCCCTTTTCATCTGTCTCTGACAAGAGGTATAATGAACTGTATAAAACCTCTCCGTCATCTAGAAAGGTCAACCCCTCAGTATCCAAAACATTTTTCTCTTTTGCCATGTCTTTCTCCTGAATTCTTCTTAATTTCTAAGTTAGCATAACGCTAGAAAGCTGAAATCTAATTAAAATTAACAATGAAATATTTTTTTTAATTAGATTTCACTGCATAATTTTTTCTGCTCACATGTAACATCGTTTATACTGCAAGCATACAGGAGAATAGACCCGAATCTATATAAATACCATCGGTTTATATTAAAATATAAAACAACATTACCAAAAAGTAACAACTTGCTAAATATCACTGTATTGTAAGTAAAAATCTATTTTGAAAAGTATAAGGTATAGTTTGAAGGAAAAGTTTGAAGAAAGGGCACCAGGCCCTTTATAGCTAGTTTAAATACTAGATATTGTCACGGATGTCTAGTTTTGCGATTAACGCATAATAGCCATCTTTGTTCTTACGCTTGAAGTAACGCATCAAACGACGACGCTGACCAACAAGCTTAAGTAGACCAAGACGTGATGCATGATCTTTTTTAAATGTTTTAAGGTGCTCAGTAAGTTCCGCAATACGTGCACTTAGTAGTGCGATTTGAACTTCTGATGAACCAGTGTCACCCTCTTTGCGACCAAATTCTTTTACAATCGCTTCTGTTTTCGCCGAATCTAAAGCCATAATTGACCTCCCTGATTGGTATATTAAATTTCCCAAGAATTTGAGATGCGGGATTATAGCCGTATTTATATTAGAATTTGTTGAAGTCATTTAGACCTTATGTAACGGAAGCAAAAAGGACAATATCTATCTTTTATCTATTTTATGTATAATACCCTTGACATATATAGAAGGACACCTCTCCATGCTGATGACACGAGCAAGCGAATACGCATTATTATCTTTAGTGACCCTGGCTACGGCTACTGAACCTATGGATAGTGAGACATTGGCACATGACCTTGGAATCTCAAAAAGTTTTCTTGCAAAAATCCTTCAAAGTTTGGCTCGCGAAGGCATCTTGAAGTCTTATAAGGGTGTAAAAGGCGGTTTTGTTCTGATTCAGCCCAAAGAAGAAATCACTATCTTGAGTATCATGCAGGCTGCAGAGGGTAAAGCCCCTGCCGTATTTGACTGTTCACCAGGTGTGGGAAACTGTCCTGCTGAAAAAGAAGAGAGTTGTCATATCTGGCCCTTTATCAACAACCTTCAGGGACGTATAGATGACTTTCTTGCAGGTATCACGCTTGCCGACATACTTAAGAAGTAGGACCTCTTAATAGATGGCTAAAAAGAAAACGGCGCTTTTAGGACAACTGACTCCTATGCTGGAGTTTATCGTCCGCTCACGCGATCTCAGTATCGTATTTTTTGTGATGGCAATCCTCGCCATCATCATCGTTCCGCTTCCAAGCGGTCTGCTTGACCTGATGCTGACTGTTTCCATCTCTGTTGCTGTTTTGATCATCCTCATCTCTTTATACATCCCAAAACCGACAGACTTGACGACCTTCCCTACCCTTATTCTGATTATAACGCTCTTTAGACTCTCTCTTAACGTTGCCACGACAAGAATGATCTTAAGTCATGGACACGAGGGACCTGAAGAGGTGAGTGATATCATCTCTAGTTTTGGAGATTTTGTCGTCGGAGGAAACTATGTCATCGGTATCATCGTTTTCTCGATTCTTGTGCTGATCAATTTTATGGTCATCACAAAAGGTTCAACGAGGGTTGCAGAGGTTGCTGCTCGTTTTACACTTGATGCAATGCCCGGAAAACAGATGGCTATTGATGCCGATCTGAATGCGGGGCTTATTGAAGAGAGCGAAGCGAAAAGACGTCGTGCAGAGATTTTGCAAGATGCCAACTTTTACGGTGCGATGGATGGTTCTGCAAAGTTTGTCAAAGGTGATGCTGTTGCCGGTATCATCATCACGATCATCAACATCATCGGCGGTTTCTTAATCGGTGTCTTTCAACATGAAATGAGTGTCGCTGATTCCGCTTCTGTCTTTACCATCTTGACAATCGGTGACGGTCTGGTATCACAGATCCCGGCCCTTATTATCTCTACTGCGACAGGTATCATGATCACCAGAGCCTCAAGTGATCAAAGCAACTTTGCCGAAGGTACAATCAGTCAACTTATGGGAAATGCAAAGACCTTGCTTATTGTCGGCTCTATCATGGTACTCTTTGCCCTGGTCCCTGGTCTTCCTACACTCTCTATGGGCTTTGTCGGTCTTATCTTCTTGATGATGGGCTACCTGCTGCTTCAACATGAACGCGGAGAGCTGCGACTCTTTCAAGACAAACCTCTGAGTAAACCGCAGGACGGTTCTACACCTGCCGGTTCAGATGCAACAACACCGGAAGGACAACGCACGGCAGTACCGCAAAAAAGTCATGAAGAGATCGCGAAAGAGGAAGAAGCTGCCTTAGAAGACATCTTGAAAATAGAGATGCTTGAACTGACACTGGGATATCAGCTTATCCGTTTGGCTGATGCCGGTCAAGGCGGAGACCTGCTTGAACGTATCCGCTCTATGCGGCGCAAAATAGCTACCGACCTTGGGTTCTTGATGCCGCAGGTACGTATCCGCGACAATCTTCACCTTGATCCAAGCCACTACCAGATCCTTTTGAAGGGGGTCGATATCGGACACGGCTCTATCCAGCCTGACAAGTTTTTAGCAATGGACAGTGGTATGGCAACAGAAGAGATTGAAGGAGAGAAGACCAAAGAGCCTGCCTTTGGTCTTGACGCTATCTGGATCAGACCTGAACTGAAAGAAGACGCCATCATGAACGGTTATACCGTTGTTGATCCGGCTACTGTCATCTCGACACACATGAGTGAACTTGTCAAGTCTCATGCCGAAGAGCTTCTCACCCGCCAAGAGACACAGACGCTTATCGACAAGCTCAAAAACGATTATCCGGTCGTTGTCGATGATGTCTTGAAAGTGGCTACTGTCGGTCTTATCCAGCGTATCCTAAAAGCCCTGCTTCATGAAAAGATACCATTGAAAGATATGCTCTCTATCCTTGAAGGGATTGCTGATATCGCTGAATATACCAAAAATGTCGATGTCATCGTCGAACAGGTACGTTCTAAACTCTCTCGTGTCATTACATCCCTATACAAAGACAATGAGGGGGTTATAAGGCTCTTGACTTTCGATACGGCAACTGAGCAAAAAATATTGGAAAAATCGAGTGATCAGGATGGTGTCCGTAATCTTATGCTCAATGTCGGAGAGATCAATGCACTTATACAGGGTATCAGTGACAAGGCAAGTACACTTTTGCAACAGGGTGTCTCTCCTGTTATTCTGATCGTCGACCCGCAATTAAGAAAGCCGCTGGCTGATATTTTTGAACGTTTTAATCTGGAAGTCGTCGTCCTTTCACATGCAGAGATCGACAGTAATGCAAAATTTGAGGTTATGGGCAGTGTCTCCATAGATCTTTAAAAGAGACAATAATAAAAGGTAAGCTATGACAAAACTCAACAACACTATCTATCATCTTTCCCATATCGATTTGGATGGATACAGCTGTCAGCTGGTCATGAAAGAGGCCTATGAGAACATCACCTTCTATAATGCCAATTACGGTGCAGAAGTAAATGAACGACTTAGCGAGATCCTGGAGACCATACGAAAAAACAAAGAAGACGCTTCAATTTTGATCACAGACTTGAACCTTACACTCGATGAGTCCAAATGGCTTACAAAAGAACTTGAAAGATTGCGCGAATACGATAAGGTTGATGTTAAACTGCAGCTTTTGGACCATCACGGCAGCGGACAAGAGTCTGCCGATAAGTTTGACTGGTACTTTCTTGACACAACACGATCTGCCACACAGATCACCTATGACTATGTCATAGAGAACTACACCCTCAATGATGAGGCGAAAGTCTGGCTACCGCCTTACGTCAATATTGTCGATGCTGTCGATTTATGGCACCAGGATAAACAGGATGCCTTTGAATACGGAAAGGTCTGTATGCGTCTCGTCACAGAGACCCGTGAACTAAATCGTGTTATGTTTGCTCAAGAAGACAGAGCTTATAAACATGCCTTGCTCTTTGAGGCAGCGCAGATGATCCCGTTGGACAATGCCAATATTCTACTCGATGACACTATCCATGCCCTTAAAAAGAACTATTTTCGAAAAGAGCATGATGACACACTCGACAACCTCGGTACCGCTTACATTGTTGAGCTGTTGGGTCAACAGAAAAAAGAGAAAACGATCTATTACAAGGGCTACAAAGGTTTCCTTTCTTATGCCCTGGGAAACACTTCTATTATCGGTAATGCCTTTTTAACACGTTATGACGAGTATGATTTCATTGTCGATGTCGGGCCGAGAGGCACGATGAGTCTTCGCGCCAACAACAAGGTCAATGTCTCCTTGATCGCCAAAGAGTGGGCGGGAGGCGGTGGCCACCCCAATGCTTCGGGTGGACGTATCAATGGTTTCAAAGAGCAGTTCAGATATGACAAGGTCAAAGAGCAGATCCAAAATGTCATTGATGAAAGCGAGTCAAGAGCAGGTACACTAAGCCCCAAGTCTTGAGCCCTCGCTTTATTAAAGTAAGTCTCACTTTTTGAACCGCTCATCTTTTATCAAAGACACTTAAGTCCTAATGCGTATGATGTCAATATGAAAAAAGAAATCAATGACATCTTTACCTATCACAATGAGACCAAACATTCCAGTCGGCGATATGCACGGTCTTTAGGTTATATGGACTGGTCAACACAGCCTGATCCTTTTCGATCGTACACGAATGCACAAAAGATTCAACTCCCGGTGAGCCTGAACAACCCGACCCCACCCTACCATCTAATCTTTGATGACGAACTTCCCTGCGCCCCTTTAATGTTGGAATCCATCGCACAGCTTTTTCAGTTTTCATTAGCTCTTGCAGCCTGGAAACAGGCCGGTCCACAAAAGTGGGCCTTACGCTGTAATGCGTCAAGTGGAAATCTTCATCCCACTGAGTCCTATATTGTTCTGCCTCCAATAGAGCATATCAGTGAAAAAAGCTCGATCCTTCATTATGGACCACAACATCATCAGCTTGAGAAGCTTTGCGAGTTTGATACAGCTTTTTGGAATGATCTGAGCGAAGGCAGCTTTTTACTGGCAATCAGCTCCATTACCTGGCGTGAAGTCTGGAAATATGGTGAACGTGCTTTCAGATACTGCTCCCTAGATGCAGGCCATGCCTTTCGTGCTGTACAGATATCGGCGATGATGTTGGGATGGAAGGTCCAGCTTCTTGATGGGATTCATGACTCAGAGCTCAATAAGCTCTTAGGCTTTGATCAAGAGCAGAGATACATACGAGATGAAAAAGAGTTTCCCGATATGCTTTTGGCAATATCGCCCCTTAAAAGACAGGAGATAGATCTTTCAACACTTCTATCCGATCTTCCTTCTGAGTTTAACGGTACGGCAAACCTCTTAAGCCCATCTCATCAACACTGGGATATGATACAGCTTGTAGAAGAGAGCAGTTTCTCATACGCAAATCAACGCCAAAGAATCACTCCCTTGCCAATACCGAGAGAACCATCTTTTGAATCAAAAAAGATTGTTCTCGAACGCCGTTCTGCACAGATGATGAACAGAGACAATGCTTCAATCACGCAAGAGCAATTCTATACCCTGCTCAACTCTGTCAAAGGGAGTCTTGACGGGTTTGAGAACAGTGCAAACCTTGTTCTGTTCGTACACCAGGTACAAGGGCTCGAAAAAGGTCTATATATACTTATTCGAAATAAAGAGCATACCGCACCTTTAAAAAGAATGATGCGAAAAGGTTTTGAATGGAAAGAGATAAGAGAAGGTTTATTTTTATTGGAAAAAGGAAACTTTGAATATCAGGCCAAGACAATATCCTGTAATCAGGACATCGCTTCTGATGGTGCCTTCAGTCTTGGTATGGTGTGCGAGTTTTCACAACAGATACAAGAACATGGCCCTCATCGGTATAAAGAGTTATATTGGGAATGCGGTGCGATCGGTCAACAGCTTTATCTCGAAGCAACCTCTTTAGGTCTATCAGCAACAGGCATAGGCTGTTTTTTAGATGACAGTTTCCACTACTTGCTTGGATTGGACTCCAATCAATTTCAAAGCCTGTATCATTTTACAATCGGCAGGGCCATTGTCGATACACGTTTGACAACCCTGCCCCCTTATGAGCTATAAACAATTGTTCTAGAGCTTGTTACTCTTCTTTGGGTTATTTACACTTTAGGGTGAGATCAAATCTTTTTAACTTTTCGATCTTGCCTCTAGTAATAATCGCATAAAGGCTTATATCAGCATCAGCAGATAATCTGTTCTGATATAACTTTCCTGTCTCATCAAGAAGATCCCGTTTTGTTGAAGCCCAAAAGATCTTTGTCTCATAAAGTCCATCTGTCAATAACTCTATGTCTTCTGTTATGGCATCAGCTTTTGCATTATTTCCTTTGAACTGATCAAATTCCAGTTTTTCATATACAAGTGCAACGGCCTCTTCATCGCTGTAACGTTTCTCTTTGCCTTTGACCCATAAGGTAAAGAACCTAGTCGCCGATGCTTTACCTTTCGTAACAGTAAGACTAAGATTAACAGCCACATCATGTCCGTCTTCAGGCTGTGTGACCTTTCCTTGCTCAGAAATAATTTCAGGATGGCTTGATTTCCATGAAAGTTGGATATCATCTTTTCCCTTTTGAGCCAAGATAAGGTTTGAAGTGATATTACTGTCATCACTGTTTAATCCTTTGATCTTTTTGAACTCCATCTCTTTAAGGACTTCATTGACAACACTTTGTTCACTCGGTGCAATTGTCATCTTGCGTTCTGTTGTCTGAACAGTTTTTCTCTCTGCTTGAGCCATTGCTCTCTTTTTTTCAGCCTGTTCTTCTTGACGTTCTTTTAAAGTCTTTTTCTTTTCCAATGTTTTTTTAACTGGTTTTGTAGTCGCTTTCTGTTCACTTTCAGAAGGCTTTGCACTCTCTTTTTTTACAGTCTCTTTTTCTACACTGCTTTGCTCTTCAACTTCGTTCCTTTCTTCATATCCTTCCATATCATCATCAAAAGGCAGTTCATCTTCTTCGTAGACAAGTTCTTTCCATATCCCGTGTTTACTGCGGCCCGGAACCTGGGCACTTGTCTTACATAAAGCAATGTAGTAGCGGCTTTGATATTCTACGATCTCATCATCATAGTACACACTCCCCGCATTCCACATCGGTGCATTTTCAACCTCTTCTTCGCTATAGTCAATCTTACCATCCGTGTAAGCCATCAACATCCCTCTGCTAAATATATATTATTGTTTTCGACAGTCTTATTCATCTCAAAATTTCTTATCACTATTTTACCATCATTGGGTTAACAATCACTCTCTTTTCCGGCATCTGCCAAGGTAAGACAAAACAAAACCGATTTACCCTCTTTTTCCAAGGCTTGTACAGCCTGTGACAAGGTAAGTCCTGTCGTTATTATATCATCAACCAGGATCACATCATTCTCCTTAAACCTTTCTACACAAAAATCTCGTAGATTAAGCATCCTGTACTGATAGTCCTTGCCTGAATATGAGACACTGTTCCTTGCTCTTAATTTCGCATATAAAGGCCTGATACACTTAGCCTTGAGTCTCTGGTTCAATATAGCGGTATGAGAGTATCCATGCTTTACATGGTCATCAACACTCAGCGAGACAACTCTCTTCTCGTATTCAAAATCCTGTGCAAAAGACTTAAAACTGTTTTCAGCCAATATCCTATAGATATAGTAACCTAAGTTCGTATGCTTGCTTAAGAGTAAGGATTTGATTTCATCATATTTATAAAAAGAGTAAACGGGAATCTTTCCAAATAATTTACGTTGATAGAAAGATGGGGAGAGGAACTTTTTTTGACAGGCCTTGCAGATATGTTTGAGACTAAGGCTCTCACATAACATGCAACGCATATTAGTCCATCTTGAGTACAGACATAAAGGCCTCCTGAGGAAGCTGAACCTTACCGATGGCCTTCATACGTTTTTTACCTTTTTTCTGTTTTTCAAGAAGTTTACGCTTACGGGTAATATCGCCTCCGTAACATTTTGCCGTGACGTTCTTGCCCATTGACTTAACCGTTTCACGCGCAATAATGCGAGACCCCAAAGAAGCTTGAATCGCTACTTCAAAAAGTTGGCGGGGAACGATCTCTTTCATGTTTTTCACCAGTTCACGTCCACGTGTTTCTGCCGAACTTCGAGGAACGATTACCGAAAGTGCATCGACCACCTCACCGGCGACGCGGACATCAAGCTTAACCAGGTCTCCCTGTTTGAACTCTGTCGGCTCATAATCAAAACTTGCATACCCTTTAGAGATCGACTTCAAGGTATCGTAAAAACCGACGACGATCTCATTCATAGGCACCGAGTATTCAAGCAATACCCTGCCTTCATTAAGATAATCCATCTTCTCTTGGATTCCACGTCTACCCACCAAAAGGTTCATCACGTTACCCAGGTAATCTGAAGGGGTGATGACTGTTGCTCTCACATAAGGCTCTTCGATTCGCTCGATAAGGTTGACTTCCGGGAGCTCAGAAGGATTTTGAACCTCAAGCATCTCACCGTCATTCATATAGACATGATAGACAACCGAAGGTGCTGTAGCAATCAGGTCTAGATCAAATTCACGCTCAAGTCTTTCTTTGATCACTTCCATATGCAGCATACCAAGAAAACCTACACGGAATCCAAAACCAAGAGCAACAGAAGTCTCCGGTTCATACGATAAAGAGCTGTCGTTTAGTTTTAGCTTGTCCAATGCGTCACGTAAATCTTCAAACTTGTCCGTATCAATTGGATACATTCCTGCAAATACGAATGGTTTTGCAGGTTCATACTCACCAACCGGTTCAGCTGCAGGATTGGCTGCATCGGTGATCGTATCACCTACATTGATGATACCAACCTCTTTAAGCCCAAGGACCACAATACCGATTTCCCCGGCAAGGACCTCTTTTGTATTATGACGTTTTAAGGGGTGAGGGTACATAAGATCCAAAACCTGGTGCTGTTCATTATTACTCATCAGCTTGACATTTTGACCCTTCTTGATACTACCATCAAATACACGCACAAGTGCCAAAGCACCTAAATACGGATCAAACCAAGAGTCATAAATAATCGCTTTCGTCGTCGCTTCAGGGTCACCTGTCGGTGGAGGAACTCTGTCAACGATGGCATCAAGAAGTTCACGGATTCCAATACCTGCTTTTGCCGAGACCAATAAAGCATCCGTCGCGTCAATGCCGATACTCGATTCAATCTCTTCGGCAACACGTTCCGGCTCAGCTGCAGGCAAATCGATTTTGTTGATGACAGGTAATAATTCAAGATCGTTTTCCATCGCCATATAGACATTGGCAATCGTCTGTGCCTCAACACCTTGTGCCGCATCGACAATGAGCAAAGCACCATCTGATGAAGCCAGTGACTTACTGACTTCATAAGAAAAGTCAACATGGCCCGGAGTATCAATAAGATTAAGGATATACGGTTCACCGTCTTTAACGTAATTCAGACGCACAGACTGAGCTTTGATCGTGATCCCACGCTCCTGCTCTATATCCATTGTATCCATCATCTGCTTACCCAACTCACGTTCGGTGACAGCCCCACATTCCTGAATAATTCTGTCCGCAAGTGTCGATTTTCCATGATCGATATGTGCAATGATCGAAAAGTTTCTAATATTCTTCAAAAACAGTTTTCCTTATGAAAAAAGTGAGTTA
>JBFFSC010000007.1:0-31918 GCA_041572615.1 Sulfurimonadaceae bacterium | reverse complement strand
CTCTATTGAAGGGTTAGGTTCATGTACGATGATAGCCAGTGACAAGACAGGGACGATGACACAAAACAGATTGAGCGTCAATGAATTTATCACACCCGAAAAGGTCTTTAGGCAAGAGGAGGCTGTAGATGCAGAGATACTACTTTGTGCGATACGGTGCAATGAAGCGATCATCAAAGATAGCGATGGGGAGAAGATCTTCTTGGGTGATCAGGTCGATATTGCCCTGGCCAGGTATGCTATAGATCTCGATGCCACGATGCAGGACCTGCGTACGACAGATGATCTCGTTGCGCAGCTTCCTTATGAACCTGTTAATGGTTATGCCGTAAGCGTTTATCAGGAAGCTTCTTTGTTTTTGCACTACCTCAAGGGCTCTGCTGAAGTTGTCCTTGAACAGTGTTCCTTAGATGAATCGAAGAAGCGTTCAGTGTTAGAACAGGTTACGAATTGGGCTTCAAAAGGATATCGCACTATCGCACTTGCGAGCAAGAGCAGTCAATCCAGAACTATTGAAAACAGCGGGTACTGTTACCTTGGTTTTGCTGCCATTATCGATCCGCTTCGCCCGGGTGTCATTGAAGCAGTGCATACGGCGCAAAAGGCTGGAATAACGATCGCAATGGTGACCGGTGATCATCCTGATACAGCTTATCATATCGCCAAAGAGCTCGGTATAGCGATAGACAAAGATGAAGTGATGAACGGCAAAGAAATAGAGCTCTGGCTGGAACATGGTGCCAATGCAAAAGAGATAGCACATAAAAGAGTGTTTGCACGCGTATCGCCTGAGCATAAACAGCGTATTGTTACGGCTTTCCAGTCTTTAGGACATTTTATCGCTGTGACGGGAGACGGGGTGAATGATGCACCGGCACTCAAGTATGCCAATATAGGCATAGCTATGGGTAAAAGCGGTACCGATGTCGCACGAGAGTCAAGCAATCTCATTCTAACAGATGACGCTTTCAGCTCTATTGTCAATGGTATTGAAGAGGGACGTATAGCCTATGACAATATCCGAAAAGTGATCCATCTGCTAATTGCGACAGGATTTGCCGAGATTGTCCTCATCATCTTGTCCATGGTCTTTCTTTTGCCGGTTCCTCTCCTGCCGGTACAACTGCTTTGGCTGAATCTTGTGACCAACGGAATACAGGATGTCGCACTTGGTCTTGAGAGGGGAGAACCGGATGTGCTTAAGCGCCATCCGCGTGATCCTAAAGAGCGTATATTCAATACGACTATGATCAGCCGTGTTGTCACTGGCGGTCTCTATATGGGCGTGATGGCATTTGGTGTCTTTTACTGGGTGTTGAGCCTAGGCTATGAGGAAGCAGCAGCGCGCAATATCACGTTGCTGCTGATGGTCCTGTTTGAGAATGTGCATGTCTTTAATTCACGTTCGGAAAAACATTCGATATTTGTAATCGAGCACAGGCGAAATCGTCTTTTGCTTCTGTCTGTACTCTTTACTCAGATCATTCATATGGCATCATTGTACATCCCTTTCATGCAGGAGATACTGCAGCTTCAACCGGTTTCGTTTAAAGAGTGGAGTGTCTTGTTGTTGATAGCATTAGGACTGGTAGTGGTGATGGAGGTTGAAAAAAAACTTGCAAAGCGCTAAAGACGCTTTTCAAGTTCGACGACGACCTGATACATCTTAAGGAGTGAATCGGGGTTAAGCGATATCGAGTCGATTTCGTTTTTGACCAAAAATTCGGTCATCTCGGGATAGTCAGAAGGTGCCTGACCGCAGATTCCGATGTATTTACCTTCCTTTTTGCATGCGTCAATTGCCATTTTTATCATCCGTTTTACCGCTTCGTTGCGCTCATCAAAGACATGGGCTATCAGATCACTTCCCCTATCGACTCCCAGTGTCAATTGTGTCAGGTCGTTTGAGCCTATACTGTAGCCATCGAAGACTTTCAAAAACTCATCGGCAAGGATGACATTGGCCGGTATCTCGCACATGGCATAGACTTTAAGGCCGTTGACCCCTTGTTCCAGGCCATGTCGTTTCATGATCTCGATGACATTTTTCCCCTCTTGCGGCGTACGTACGAAAGGAAGCATGATAATGAGGTTTGTCAGTCCCATATCATCACGGACATGCTTGAGTGCCTCACACTCCCAGGTAAAGGCCTCTTCATAACCCTTGGAATAATAACGGCTTGCACCTCTGTATCCGATCATCGGGTTCTCTTCATCAACTTCGTAGGCTTCACCGCCTAACATGTGTTTATATTCGTTTGATTTGAAATCAGAGGTACGTACGATGACAGGTTTGGGGTAGAAAGCGGCAGCGATTGTAGCGACTCCTTTTGAAAGCTCTTCTATAAAGAATGTTTTCGGATCGTTATAGGCTTTGAAAAGCGCTTCAATCTCGGTCTTGTCAGCGATATCATTTCCCTTGTAAAGGTCGATCAGTGCATTGGGATGTGCTTTGATCTCATTATTGATGATAAACTCCATGCGGGCAAGTCCCACACCCTTGTTGGGGAGCTGTGAGAGGGAGAAGGCTTTTTTTGGATCACCCACATTCATGTAGAGATCGGTCCTCGGTTCAGGAAGGTTTCCCAGCTCAAGCTTTTCGATAAAATACTCATGTACGCCTTCATACACATGGCCTGTAGCACCTTGGGCACAGCTGACTGTGACCTGCATCCCGTCTTGTAGGAGTTCTGTCGCTTCAGTGCTTCCAACAATTGCAGGGACCCCGATCTCTCTGGCGACAATCGCTGCATGGCAGGTACGTCCGCCACGGTTGGTAACGACAGCGGCAGCTTTTTTCATCACAGGTTCCCAGTCAGGATCGGTGTTCTCCGCAACCAGGATATCGCCTTGTTGGAATTGTGAAAACTCGGATTTGTCACGGATCAGCTTCACTTTTCCCGAGGCGATCTTCTCACCGACAGCAGTTCCGCTTAGCAGTAATGTCTTTTTCTCGTCCGATATGAAGTGATAGCTCTCAAGGCTAAGAGCATCTTTAGCACTCTTTTTACTGTGAACGGTTTCAGGTCTTGCCTGGACGATATATAGTTTCCCGTCATGACCGTCTTTTGCCCACTCTATATCCATCGGTGTGAAATGGCCGGCTCTGTCACTGTAGTGCTCTTCAATGGCATTGCCATATTGTGCCAGCTCTATGATCTCTTCATCGCACAGAGCGTATTGCTGCTGGTATGTGGCAGGAGTGGCAGTATTGAGTGTTTTGGATGGATTGTCAGGATCATACAGCATCGTCAACGCTTTGCTTCCGAGTTCACGCTTCAATATCGTACAAAAACCTTTTTTCAGTGTCGGTTTAAAGACGGTAAACTCATCGGGATTGGTCTTACCACCGACGATGTTCTCACCCAGTCCCCAGATGGCATTGATGACGATAAGCCTGTCTGAACCTGTGTCGGGATCGATTGTGAACATGACACCGCTACTTGCTTTGTCACTGCGCACCATCTTTTGCACACCGGCACAGAGTGCGATCTTTGCATCTCCAAAACCATGGCTGTGACGGTAACTGATAGCCCGGTCGGTAAAGAGAGAGGCAAAACATCTTTGGATGTACTGGATTACTTCATCTTCTCCTTGGATGTTCAAGAAGCTCTCCTGCTGTCCGGCGAAACTTGCATCGGGAAGGTCTTCGGCCGTTGCGGAAGAGCGTATAGCGACATCAAGATTATCCACCTTGTAAAAGGTACAAAGCTTTTGGTAGGCTTGCTTTATTTCATTGCTGAGTTCATCCGGCATGGCAGCTTTCAAAACACTGTTTCGAAGCTTTTCGCCTGCAGCAGCCAGTTGTGCCATGTCCGTCACATCAAGAGTATCCATCAGCTCTTCGACAAGCGTATCAAGTCCGGCTTCGTGCATAAAATAGAAAAAGGCTTCACTGGTCGTTGCAAAACCGAAAGGGACATTGACGCCTTTGGTATGAAGATTTTGATACATCTCCCCCAAACTGGCATTCTTTCCACCGATAAGTGCGACGTCGGCATTGTTTATCTCATCAAAAAAACGGATATATCTCAGCTTCATCAAAATCCCTTTTGTATGTAATTATCAATGATACTTCAGAAAATCTTACAGAAAATATAAATAGTTTGTTGTTTGCATAAATTAAATTTTATGGATTGATATAATTAATGCTTATTTTATTAAATAAGGAGTAGAATGAAAAATATAGGCAGTATTACAATAATGTGTCACCTGTCTGGGTGATGTATTATTATTGGATTTGTACTATTATTCTTTTAAATTAAGATATTCAAATCAGGAGTGTGTGAGATGAAAACGGAAATAAAATATAGATTGATAAGTCTGATAGCAGTTATCTCGACGGCTATTTTCATAGGATGTAGCGGAAGTGGAGGTGACAGTGCCAGCGTGGATCCTTGTGATGTACCCATCGAAGCCTCTTTGAATACACCGGATCGTATCGGTGGAGCTGTGACGAATGTGGAACTTCTCCAAAGTGATGGGGCAGAGTGGACACTGTTCAATATAGCGAATGAGCTCCGTGTCACTCAGGTGGATATGAATAAGACGCAAGCCTATGGTATTGAAGTCGAAGGTTTTATCCAGGATATCGAGATCGTCGATAACGTTGACGGTAAGCGTTATGCACTGCTTGCGATGGGAAGCAGCGGTATATCAGCTGTTGATATCACAAACCTGGCAGGTATGTCACTGGTGACAAGCGCTAAGGTAAATTATGAACAAACAGGCATTACCTTTGCCGATGGGGGCGGTACGATCTGGCCTGATAACAATATCTCAGGCAGCAGCGGACCGATTAGCTCAGTGGCAGTCTATGAAGATGGCGGCGGTGTCTTGCAACTCTTGATCGGTGACAAGGCGTATGGTCTGCATAAAACAGCATTAAGTAACTTTTTTGATACGGTCAATGGCCGTGAAGAAGACGGAACCTTGAAAATTGAGGATGAAGCCTATACCTTGCAGTATGCTGGTGAAAACCCTTGGGGTGGCCCGGAAAGTCTAAAACTATATGGTGGAAAACTGTTTGTTGCGCAAGGATTCCTTGGAATGGGAATCTATGATCCGCAGACCCTGGATCAAGTCGGTTCGTATAACCTTTATACCGATGCCACGGGTGACAATGGCGGTGAGGACTGGTTTATCAATATGAACGTTGCGGATGAGGTGCAGGGTGTGGATTATCTGGATGCATGTACAGGCATGCCAAACTATAATCAGGCCAGTTATGAAATCCAGGAAGTCTGGCACAACCCGGATGTCAATATCTCAGAAGTCTCGACACCGTGGGCTGATTTTGATCGCTATGGTAAGTTCTACTACAATGCCAGAAAAGTGGATATTGCGCCATCGACTGATGCTAATGTGAAGACGATTGCGTATATTGCCTATGGTTTGGGTGGTATTGTGGCGGTAGATGTAACCGGTTTTGATACGGCGACAACTCGTGATGTGAACTGTACTAACAATGCCGGTTTCTTACAGGCTAAATACCTTGGTTATGCACCTGCACTACCGGCACATGGACCTGATGAGATGACTGGTGCACAGGCACAGAGTCTGTATCCTTATTTCGGAGCAGGGATGTTGAAAGAGACGGGTATCATTGATGTCAAGGTTGATACTGCAAATAACAATGTCTATTATTCAGATCACTTTGCCGGCTTGTTGGTCATGAAAAGCGCATCACATCCGTGGCTCCACTGGCATGGCGACGGTGTGACCTATAACAATGATACGGATGGTATACTCGGTAACCATTGGCCTGATTATGAGTTCGTCACCTCTTATGACATGACACCGGTGCCTTTAGGTGAGGAGTCAGTACCGGCTTATATCCTGGAATCGCCGATCCTGTTGAAAACAGGTGAACTTAGCGGTCATGGGAATGAGTTCGCTCTCTCAGATGGTTTTACCCCTTCCGGGACGGGTCAGGTTGACTTGGTTATCTCTGCCGGTGGAGGGGGGCTTAGCTTCATTGACTTAGATATCGTTTCTGAAAACCAGGAGGATAATTCGTTTGATGTGCCGGTGCATATTGCTACAACTGATGAGGTTGGAGCGGCATTTGACGGTTCAGCGACACAGGAGATCAATATCGGTCATGCTGCCGGTGTTACCTCACATGATGATCTGTTGTTCCTTGCTGACGGACCGCATGGTATGACAGTTTGGAAAGTGGCAGACAGTGAATGTACACCGACAGACGATGTCCATGTGGTGGCAAACTCACTGCAAAGTGAATATCAAGTGGATATGGACGGGACGACAATATACCCGACTCCTCATGCCCATGATGTCATTCTTGACGGATCGAATAATACGGCACTGGTGATGTCTCAAAGCCGTGGTGTACGCCGTGTCAGCTTATCAGAGGGTACTGTAGGGAATCCTGTACTTCTTTATCCAAAAGATACCGATATCTTTGAACACAACAAAGATGAAGGAAATGTTGTTGATTTCCTAAGTATGCAAGATCATGCTTATGACGTGGCCATAAAAGGCACATTGGCCTTTACTGCAGATGGAAGCAACGGTCTTACTGTCTATGATCTGAGCAAAGACCCGACTGATCCGGCAAGCGGTTATGTCGTGAGCAATGTTGGTGGGGATACGGACTCAAAACCGAAACTTGGTCAAGCTTCCGGCGTAGTGCTTTGGAACAATGCTGCTACGGGAAAAACCTATGCCTTTGTCGCTGCAGGTAGCCGTGGTATAGGTGTTGTCGATGTGACGGATGCCAAGAATATGATCCTTGTCAAAGTGTTTGAACCAATAAAGATCGATGAGCTGGAAGGTCATATCGGTGAGGCTGACGGTAAGAGTGTTGATGTCAAGGTTGTTGATAATCATGCTTTCTTTACCTATGACAGTTTCGGGGTCGTAGCCTACAGTATCGCTGATTTGATCAAACCTTTGCCTGAGGGTATGGATCCGACCAATATCTGGGACCCGGGTGAAGCCGGTGAACGCCCTGAAGCAGTAGCCCGTTTCAAACTTCAAGACCCGGCGTGGTTTGGCAGTGCCGAACTTTCGGAACTTAGCGGTGGTGCTGTTGGCATGGATGTTCTTCGTGTCAACGGAAAAAATCTGTTCTATATAGCTTATGGTGATGCAGGAGTGATCAAAATAGATTGGACAAATCCTGCTAATCCGGTATTATTACAACATGCCAATACGGTTGGCTTTGCATCCGATGTGACAGTTGTCAATGGACGTGCTTATGTGGCAGACGGTGCTGGCGGATTAGCATTGTTTAAATAAAATTCTTACTTCCTATGGAAGGAAGTCATGATCAAAAAAAGGGGCATGTATGCGTATTGTGATTGTTGGTGGCGGTATAGCTGCTGCTCATATGGCAAACGCATTCAAAGAACGTGCTCCTGAACATGATATCCTTATTGTCTCCAAAGAACCGAACCCTCCTTATGATCGTATTCACCTCTGTTCTTTAGTCAATGGAACAGCCAATATTTCAGATATCGCTCTTGAACTTCCTGCTGATGTGAAGCTTGAACTTAATGCGGAAGTCATTGAAATCGACAAAGAAGCAAAGTGCATCTACACGGATACTTCAAGCTTTACCTACGATATCCTTGTCATCGCTACCGGCTCCAAACCGCGTACACTCTTTGGTATTGAAGGGGTCAGAAATGCCAGGACCTTCAGAAGTGCCGCTGACAGTGAATGTATAGCTGAATGCAGTAAAGGAAAGAATGTTGTGATGATGGGGGTTGGTCCTATCGGTCTTGAACTTTTGGATACCTTGAGTGCATTGGAGGGACCCAAGAAGATCTATCTGGTGTCACGCGGCAGGCATCTTTATGACAAGGCGATGACACCTGCCGCCGTCGAGATGATGAAAAGCATTTATGAAGAAGCTGATAACAGAGTCGAGATACTGCTTGAAGACGAGATCATTGATAAGACGATAGAAGACAATGAGCTTAAAAGAATCGTCATGAAATCACGTGTGATAGAGGACCCGTTTTTGATATTTGGCGTAGGTATCTCTCCGAGTGACGAACTTGCCGAAGGTTCTTTGCAGATCGATAAAGGGATACTGGTCAATGAACATATGCAGACATCTGATCCAAGCGTGTATGCCGTTGGCGAAGTGGCACAGATGCCAGACGGTTTCATTGCCGGAAGAGTCAGGGAGTGTACTCTGCAGGCAGACGCGGCCATTGCTTCGATCTTGAAAGAGGAAGATGAAGGGTTTCATGAGTTTGTGACTGTCGATGGGCTTAAGGTCGGAAGCTTTCTGCTTGCGGATGTGACATCGACCCATTACCGAGCAAAAGATCCTCAGAACGAAGATATCGTCATCACATCGAAAAGTGAGAAGCGCTCAGACCATTACATCATCAACAATGACCGTCTGGTGAGGTTTATCGGGATCAATACAAACATTGATGTTATGATGATCAAGAATATGATGGAAAAAGATGAAAAAGTCGATCCTTCCTATTTTTATTCGAACCGACTTGTCAGCGAACGGGGTAAGCTGATCTGCAGTTGTGCCAGTGCGTATTCTCAAGATCTTGTCGATATTATAGAGCAAAACTGTATTGAGAGTTTTGCTGAGCTCAAGCCTTATAGTGAAGCGGGGCGGGTCTGTGGACGGTGTAAAAAAGATGTCATACAACTGATCTCTGATACACCGGTCGACGCTGAAAAGGCGGCAAAGGTCAGAGCTGAATGTGAAGCTGCAGAAAAAGAGGCTGAACTGGCTCTTGTCAAACGGCGTATTGAAAAGTACAATAGCCTGCATCCAAAGAATCAGATTGATGAGAGCAATCTGGAAGAAGCGATGAATGCTTTCGATATGAATCAGGACTATAATAAATGGGTCTCTATGATCACAGCCAATATGCGTCTTCATCCGGATTATGAACCATTGGTCAGTGAAGGTGTTGCTCAATTGAACAAGATACCTATCATCTGGCTGGAACTGGCTGATTGTACAGGTAACTCGGAAGGCTTTATAAAGTCAGCACACCCCAAAATAGACGATCTTATCTTGCAATACATCTCTCTGGACTATCATGAACTGCTCATGGCAGCTTCAGCAGAGCAGTCGGAGAGTGTCCTTGATGATATCATCAAGAACGATGCCGGAAAATATATTCTGATGATCGAGGGAGCTGTCCCCTTGGGGATGGAAGGAAAATTCCTGCGTATCGGGCCAAAAGGCGAGACCGGTTACGACCTACTTAGACGTGTTAGCAAGAATGCCGCAGCTGTACTCTCAATCGGGTCATGCGCATTTGACGGAGGTGTCGTCGCAGCCGAGCCGAATCCTACCGGAGCAGTCGGTGTGTCGGAAGCTTTGGGAAGAGAGGATGTCATCAACCTGCCGGGATGCCCGGTCAATCCGATCAATATCGTAGGGACACTGCTGCACTATGTCATGTTTGAAGAGATGCCTAAACTCGATGATAAAAACCGTCCGGAGTGGGCTTATGGATATAGAGTACATGACAATTGTGAACGCCGAGGCCATTATGAGCTTGATGAGTTTGTCCTCGAATGGGGGGATGAAGGTGCGAAAAAAGGGTGGTGTCTTTTTAAGATGGGTTGTAAAGGACCCTATGCAGACCTTAATTGTTCAATGGTGAAGTTCAATGAAGGCACAAGCTGGCCTGTTCAGGCAGGACATGGCTGCTTTGGCTGTGGATTGGGCAAAATCGCCTTTGATCATCTGGCTAATAACAGAGAAGTAGACGACGAGACAAAAAAAATCCTAGAAGAGGCAAAAAAGAAGCATGGCAAATAAGAAGATTGTGATCGACCCTATTACACGAATCGAAGGTCATCTGCGAATCGAGGTTGAAGTAGACGAGAACAATGTCGTTAGGGAAGCCTGGGCTTCGGGTCAGCTTTTCAGGGGTATTGAGACGATACTCAAAGGTCGTGATCCCCGTGATGCCGGACTTATTGCCCAGCGCATCTGTGGGGTCTGTACCAATGTGCATTACCGTGCTTCCATCAGTGCCGTCGAGGATGCTTATGAGATTGCTTTGCCAAAGAATGCAGAGATTATCAGGAATCTTGTGACATTGGCACTCTTTGTACAAGATCATATCATCCACTATTATCATCTGCACTCTCTGGATTATGTCGATGTGTTAAATGCTCTTGAAGCAGATCCGGCAGTGGCAGCAAAGATAGCAAAAGACTATCATGAATACCCTTACCGTAATTCTGAAGAGCACCTCACTGCGGTCAAGGAAAAGCTCAGTGCTTTTGTCAAAGCAGGCAGGCTAGGACTCTTTGCGAACGGTTACTGGGGACATAGTGCTTACAAGTTCTCTGCCGAAGAGAACCTTATTCATATGAATCATTATCTTGAAGCCCTGAATATTCAGCGTGAACTGAGCAAGGCTGTTGCGATCTTTGCGGGAAAGACGCCGCATCCCCAAAACCTTGTTGTCGGCGGAGTGACTAGCGTTGCTGATATGCTTAATCCTCAGCGCCTTAATGATTTCATGTTTATTATCAAAGAGACACGCGATTTTATAGAACGTGCCTATATTCCTGATACGAAGATGACAGTCAACGCTTATAAAGAGGAGATGAAGTCTGGACAGGGACGTGGCAGTGGAAACTTTTTGGCTGTTGGCGGGTACTCTTTTTCAAAGCAGGAAAAGCTGTTTGAAGGGGGTGTTATTGTTGAACATGACTTTGAAAACATCGAAGCCTTTGATGATCGGCATATCACGGAAGAGGCATCACGATCATGGTACACGGATGAGGAAGCGGTCTCTCCATATGACGGAACGACAGAACCCTGTTATACGGACCTGAATGAAGATGGTACTTTGAAGACAGAAGGCAAATATTCATGGGTAAAGGCGCCCCGCTATAAAGGCAAACCGATGGAGGTCGGTCCGGTCGCACGTATGATCATCGGCTATCTCAAAGACTCCAAGGTCATCAAACCCTATATGCAAGGTTTTATGGATGCTACAGGGTTGGAACTGATTGACTTCTCAAGCACGGTAGGACGCAACGCTGCCAGAGCCGTTGAAGCACAGATCTGCTGTGATTATATCTTTGATTTTTGTAATGATCTGATCGAGAATATCAAATATTATGATGAAGAGACCTGGACAAAATATCTCTTCGATGAACTCCCTCAAGAAGCAAGGGGAAGGGGAATCTTTGAAGTCCCGCGCGGGGTACTGTCTCATTTTATCCGCATAGAAGGTGCCAAAATAGCAAACTATCAGGCGGTAGTGCCGACGACATGGAATGCTTCTCCAAAAGATGCAGAAGGACTCAGAGGACCATATGAGGAGTCTCTTATCGGCATAAAGCTTGAAGACACTACTAAGCCGCTGGAAGTATTACGGGTCGTGCACTCCTTTGATCCCTGTCTTGCATGTGCAGTGCATATCATAGACATGAAAGGCAAGTCTCTCTCAGAGTATAAGATCACTCCGGTTTGCAGTGTATAAAGATTGGGGAGTCTTGTAAAAACAGTTAAATCTTTTTTTTATTTGAAGTGTGATAGAGTGACCTATAAGTATTTATAATAAGGGGGTCGTTATGAACGGTTTTGATGCACTTTATTCAAAAGCCAAGGAGCGTGTCAAGGTATTGTCGTCCCTGCCTTCGACGAAAGAAGAGTCCATTGAGTATATGCTTGAAAGCCGTGGGATCGACCGGCGCGAGTTTATGAAATGGGCTGCAGGTATCACGACGATGCTTGCTCTGCCTTCACAGTTTACACCCCTGTTTGCGGATGCTGCCAAACTGGCAGACCGTATCCCCCTTATATGGCTGCATATGGCTGAATGTACGGGATGCAGTGAGTCACTTATCCGTTCCGATGCCCCCACCGTTGACTCTCTTATTTTTGATTATATCTCTTTGGAGTATCATGAGACCCTGATGGCCGCATCCGGCTGGCAGGCGGAAGAGAATCTTGAGACAGCTTTGAAAAAGCATGCCGGGCATTACATCCTTTTAGTTGAAGGGGGTGTCCCAACGGCGATGGACGGTCTTTACCTGACACTGGGTGCCCATGCCACGACTGGGCTGAGTATGGTGCAAAAGGCTGCAAAAGATGCGGCAGCAATCTTTTCCATCGGTACCTGTGCAAGCTTTGGCGGTATTCAGGCAGCTGCCCCCAATCCTACCGGAGCAAAAGGCGTTGACAAGGTTGTCAGCCAGCCGGTGATCAATGTCCCCGGTTGTCCGCCAAGTGCGAAAAACATTGTCGGTACATTGATGCATTTCCTTCTTTTTGGCACGCTTCCGGCACTTGATCTCTACAGTCGTCCAAAATGGGCGTATGGAAACCGCATTCATGACCTGTGTGAACGCCGCGGGCACTTTGATGCAGGAGAGTTCGTAGAACATTTTGGAGACAACGGTGCTAAAGACGGATGGTGCCTCTATAAGCAAGGCTGTAAAGGGCCTTATACCTTCAACAACTGCTCGACAGAACGTTTCAACCAGCATGTCAACTGGCCGATCGGTGCAGGTCACGGTTGTATGGGATGTAGTGAACCGAACTTTTGGGATACCATGGGACCCCTTGAGAAGCCTTTGGACTCACATCTTGTCATGGGTCTTAATAGTACAGTTGACAAGATAGGGACAACACTTTTGACGGCGACTGTCGTTGGAATCGGTGCTCATGCAGTTGCAAGTATCTTTATGGGCAAGAAAGAAGAGAAAGAGGGTGAAAATGGCCAGTAAAAGAGTGGTAATCGATCCGATAACAAGAATAGAGGGTCATCTTCGTATCGAGGTCGAAGTCGATGAGAACAATGTGGTACAAAAGGCCTACTCCTCTTCAACACTGTGGCGTGGAATCGAATTAATCCTTAAAGGACGTGATCCACGTGATGCCGGTCTTATGGCCCAGCGTATCTGCGGTGTCTGTACCTATTCGCATTATAAAGCCGGTGTGGAAGCCGTCGAAAATGCTTTGGGGGTAGAGCCTCCTTATAATGCAAAACTTGTCCGTTCCCTGTTGAATGAATCGCTTTACATGCATGATCATGTCGTTCACTTTTATCATCTTCATGGGCTCGACTGGGTGGATGTCGTCTCTGCATTGAGTGCGGATCCGAAAAAAGCATCCGAGCTGGCTTTTAAATATTCAGATCTGCCTATCGCCACGGGCGCCGATGAACTCACCGCCGTGCAGCGCCGTGTCAAAGGATTTGTGGATAAGGGGCAGCTTGGGCCATTTGCGAATGCCTATTGGGGGAATAAGACCTACAAGTTTTCACCGGAACAGAACCTGATCGCTCTGTCGCATTACCTGAAAGCACTTGAAGTACAGCGTACGGCAGCTCAGATGTTTGCAATATTCGGAGCGAAACAGCCTCATCCGCAAAGTCTTGTCGTCGGAGGAATTACCAGTGTCCGTGACATGCTTAGCCCGTCAAGACTCTCTGAATGGAAAGCGAAGTATGAGATCGTCAAAGACTTTATCGATCGTGCCTATTATGCTGATATCGTCATGGCTGCGGAAGCATACGGTACGGAAGAGAGTGTACTCGGCGGTGTTGGAGTCAAGGGATTTTTGGCTGCTGATGCTTTCTTGCTGAATCGAACAGAGCATCTTTTTCAAGCCGGCTATATCAAAGACGGTGATCTGAGCAAGGTTTATGAGATCGATGATATGAAGATCGAAGAGGATGTCACGTATGCCTGGTATAAAGGCAACAGGTCACTTCAGCCCTATAACGGTGTGACCGAACCTGAATATACAGGCTTTATCGAGGGTGACACGGTCAATGGGAAAGCAAAGATCATTGATGAAAAGCATAAGTACAGCTGGGTCAAGGCACCTCGCTACGACAAGGAAGCAATGGAGGTAGGCCCGCTTTCATGCCTGCTGGTTAATTATGCCCGCGGCAATGGAAAGGTAAAGGCAGAGGTCAATAACTTTTTGAAGCGTACAGGGCTTCCGGTCGGGGCACTCTTTACAACCTTGGGGCGAACAGCTGCGAGGATGCTGCAGACCAAGCTTATCTCGGATAATGCAATCATCACCTTCAACTCCCTGGTCGAGAATATCAAGACCGATGATAACACCTATACACGCTTCGAGATAGATCCCGAGAAGGAGTATAAAGGGCGTTTTATTGGAGAGGTGCCGCGCGGTACATTAAGTCACTGGGTTCGTATCAAAAAAGGTGTGATCGAGAACTATCAGGCAGTCGTGCCGACAACCTGGAATGCCGGTCCGATGGATGCGAATGGTGTCATCGGACCGTATGAAGCTTCCCTGGTCGGTCTCAAACTCGAAGACCCGATGAAACCTCTTGAAGTCCTGCGGGTCATACACTCATTTGATCCATGCATGTCCTGTTCCGTCCATGTAATGGATGTAAAAGGCAGGGAAATCAGTGAGTTCAAGGTAAATCCATTAGGCAGTGCAGCAGCTTGTTAGGCAGGTATCTGCTCTAAAGTATGTAAATGTAAGAGAAAAGATGATGAGGAGCAAAGGATGAAAGACTCAGAGTTTGAAGCTGTAGACCATGTTGAATTTGTTTATAGCAGTACCAATCGGATATTACACTGGGTACGGGCGGCAATGATCACCGGTTTGGCAATTACGGGATTTTACATTGCTGAGCCTTTTTTGGCAGCGGGAGACTCCAGTGACCAGCTTATCTTTGGAGAATGGGTCTATTGGCATCTTATCTTTGGGTTTGTTCTTATCGCCGGAGCTTTGCTTCGGATATATCTTTTCTTTTTTGGTACCAACAGTACGGGTGAACTCCTTTCGCTCAAAGATGTTTCCAGCCTGCACTCATGGAAGATAGCATTGAAGTCCTATTTCTTCATCGGTGAATTGAACAAAAAAGGGATGTACGGTCCTTTGCACTTCATGTCTTATTTCATGATCATGGTCTTTATCATCACGGCTTCCGTCACTGGGCTCATACTCTATGCCCATACCTATCATCAGGGACTAGGCGGGCTTATTTATGAGCCGATGCGCGTACTGGAATACTGGATGGGTGGCCTGGCCATGGTGCGTCTGTATCACCATATCACGATGTGGGGGTTTCTGATCTTTATACCGATTCATATCTATATGGTCGTCTGGTCGGCAATACGATTCAGGCACGCTGCACTGGATGTTATGTTTACGGGGTATGATTACCATCTTATCAAAGACAAGCATAATACGTACGAGGAAAAATGAAGATACTGCTTTTGGGAATCGGAAACCTTCTCTTTGGCGATGAGGGGATCGGTGTACACTTTATCAATTACATAGGTCAGAAATATAGATTTGAAGGTGAGCATGAACTGGATATCATCGATGGCGGTACCCTGGCACAGCGACTCATCCCTATCATGGTGGAGTATGATGAGATCATAGTCATTGATACGATCAATGCTGTAGGTGTCAAGGCCGGTGAAATTTATTTTTTTGATTTTGACGCGATTCCTGACGCGGTTGACTGGCAGGGAAGTGCCCATGAGGTGGAGATGCTTCAGACACTGCATATGATGGACCTTGCCGGAGACCGCCCGAAGACCATGATCATGGGAGTAGTTCCGACTGTCATCGAGGCAACAGAGTTTTCTCTCTCAGCTGGTGTGATCGAAGCTGTTCCTTTGATGGAGCAGACCCTCTTGGATTACCTGAAACGTCTGGGTGTTCATCCTCTCAAACAAAAGAGTGTCAGTATCGAATCGATCCTCCCTCATTCATTCAAGTCAGCCGATGCGTATAGCCTTTAAGTTCCAGTATATTCACGACAATGCTCTTTTTGCACGTCTTCTTGAACGTGTGAGGGAAAAGTCTGATTTGTCACTTTGTCTTTACGAGGATGCGTCATATCATGTTATTGAGGCTTCCGGAGATCAAGGTGAGCTGGAGGCATTGGCTGAACTTGTGTCACCGCTCATTCCGCAATCACTTTTTCTGCTTGAGCATCAGATAGAAGAAGTTAATGAAGAGTGCGGAAATAAGCTTTTGGAAAAGAAGAAAGAGCCTTATTCAGTCCCTTACTGTCCTGAATGTCAACATAGGATAATGAGATCGTATGATCCTTTTCAACCGTGTAATGTTTGCGGTTTCAGTGATTCAGAAGTGAGTTTAGAACAGCTGAACACTGCTTTGCAGACGGATTTTAAAAGTTCAAAAGAGTTGTTTTCATTAGCAGCTGCAAAGCTCATCGAAGATAAAGAGCTTAGCCTGATGACACACAACGGAATCCGGACCTTTTCACTTTTAGGCAGAGGTGACAAGAGTGATGAAGGGATCATGATCTGTGATCCCTCTGAGCTGTCATCATCTTTTTTGATCACGCAAGATGAACTTGACACCTTGATGATGATCGAAAAGCCGTCAATGCGCTTAAAGCCAAAACTGACCTTTAGAGCAGAGAATGATCTGCAAAGAGCTTTCTACCCGGTTTTCTTTGCAGATGATACGATCACCTTGGCCTTGTCTCTTGCCCTGTCAGACAAAGGTGTCTTTGCCGTCTATTGTGATCAGGTTCCTGCTTTGCGAACAGCTTCTGCCCTGCAGGAGCATGTCATTATCAATGAGGGAAGGGATATGTTGCCGTGGCAGCATCACATGAAATTGGATAGCGCTGCAGTATGCAACTTTGAGGGGTTTACGGCCTATGGTGATGAAAGCGGATTGCTATTGGATAAAAGCTTCGTACCTCAAGTACCTTCTATATCGTATATCTCAAAAGATGATCTCTCTTCTGAAGGGAAAGGAGTTTATTTCGAGCCTTCGCATGCTGCACTGCGTTCCGTTGCACTCGAGCATGATTTAGAGACGAAGCCGCTTTGCGGAATATACCTAAGCCGGCAACATGATTCTCAAATATGTTCATACTCGTCCAAGATAGGCTATACGGCACTGGCTGATTTTATTAATGAGGTTCCTACTGAAGGTCGTGTGATGCTGGCGTCAATTGCACAGATGGATGATGCAGGAAGACGCCTGGTGGAAAACTACAAAAGAGAGTATCCAAAACTTTATGAGACAGTAGAAAATGCAAGTTTCAGTAGTTCTTCAACCCCATCGATGTTGACTCGGCTATGGGCGATGGCGGCACTTTTTATTGGTTTAAGTGAAGGAGGCGATATAGATGTCGCTTGCGAACAGCTTGAATCAACTGCCATCGAGTTCAATGGAAAATCGGGTCCCCGCATAGATTATAAGGTGACAAAGGGCGAAAATAGCTATAAGGTAGACCCTAGACTGGCGATACGCTCGGCCATGAGTTTTAAACTCGCGGGTGTGGACGAATATTTACTGAGCTTTGGTTTTATTGACTCGCTTGCAGACTTTATAGGCCAACAGGCTGAGATGACAGATGCAAATATTGGAATTGAAGGGGTGACACTGTGCGGTAGCTTATTTGAAAACCGTCAGCTGTTGATGCGTACCTATAACGCACTCAGTCCAAACTACACCATATACAGAAACAAAAGACTTCCTATAGACGGTGCGAATATTGCCATTGGAGCGATTACACTTGGACGTGAATAAAAAGATCGAGATTAGCGGTATTGTCCAGGGTGTCGGTTTCCGTCCCTTTGTCTATAAGCTTGCACACCGTTATGCGCTCAGCGGGTCAGTTCGAAACAGCAACGATGGCGTCGAACTGCAGGTACAGGGTAAGATGCCGCAGGTTCAAGCTTTTATAGACTCTTTGCAGCAAGAGCTCCCCTCTTTGGCGCACATCGATTCGTTAGACATTGAAGATGACAGACTTATGGAGTATAAGGGGTTTAGAATTGTCGAAAGTGATGATACCCAGCAGAAAAGGGCATCAATGTCTCCGGATATCTCTGTGTGTGAAAGCTGTCTTGAAGAGATGAGGGAGCCTTCTAATAGGCGTTTTGGTTACCCTTTTATCAACTGTACGGATTGCGGACCGCGTTACAGTATCATGCAGAGGCTTCCTTATGACAGGCCTAATATAAGTATGAAACTTTTCCAGATGTGCAAGGAGTGTGAAGCAGAATACAACAATCCAGAAGCACGTCGTTTTCATGCCCAGCCGATCAGTTGTTTCAATTGCGGCCCGACATTGAGCCTTCTTGACAGTAAGGGAAGGGCATTGTATGCGGGTAAAGAAGCTATACAGAAGGCAATAGAAGCGGTAAGAGAGGGAAAGATAATCGCACTTAAAGGTCTTGGCGGTTTTCATCTGATCTGCGATGCCACCAACAGAACAAGTGTCTCCCTTTTAAGAGAACGAAAAAAGAGACCGTCCAAGCCCTTTGCTGTGATGTTTCCTGACATTGATATGTTAAAAGCCTCGGTTATCATGAGTTCTAAAGAGGAAGCCCTCGTTCTCTCTAAAGAGAAACCCATTGTCATTGCCTCCAGATCAGATAACCATGGAGTCTTTGAAGCGGTAGCACCGGGGATCGATCGTTTAGGGGTATTTCTTCCTTACACACCGCTGCACCACCTTTTACTTGAAGGTGTGGGCAGGTCAGTCGTCGCGACAAGTGCCAACGTGAGTGATGAACCCATCATCACCGGGAGTCATGATCTTATAGATAAATTGGGTAGGGTCGTCGATCTGGTTTTGGATCATGATCGCGAGATCGTCAACGCTAATGATGACACTGTGATGCAAGTCGTCGCAGGAGAGAACTGTTTTTTACGAATGGCAAGGGGGTTTGCACCCAGAAATATACCGTTGCCATTTAAGAGTGAGAAGAAGATCCTTGCATTGGGTGCGCATCAAAAAGATACGATCAGTCTTGTCATCGATGACAAGCTTATTATGAGTCCGCACATCGGAGACCTGAACTCGGTGCAAGCTTTTGAGTATTTTGAACGTACGGTAGAGACATTTGAGCGGATGTATGACTTTCATCCTGATGTCATCGTCTGTGACGAACATCCCGAGTATATGACCAGTAGATGGGCAAAAGAGCGGCAGGTACAAGAGCCTTCTACGAGGTTGATAAAAATACAACACCATTATGCTCACCTTCTTGCTGTCAAGGCAGAGCATAATCTCATGGGGAAAGCCCTGGGGTTTGCTTTTGATGGTACCGGGTTTGGAAATGACAAGGTGAATAGCAAAGCTAGAGAAGGTAGCCTGGGCTGTGGAAGTATCTGGGGCGCTGAGGTGATGATCCTAGACGAAAAGGGGTATCAACGTCATCTGTCATTACATCCGTTTCGATTGTTGGGAGGAGAAAAGGCCGTAAAGGAACCTCGGCGTAGCGCCTTGTCTTTGTTGTTTGAATACTTCTCACTGGAGGAGGTCCTGAATCTGGAAAGCCCCATAAGGAACGCATTTACAGCAGAGGAGTTGAAACTTTTGCACAGGGCATGGGAAAAAGGGGTCAACTCACCTTATGCCACTTCAATGGGACGGCTTTTTGATGCCGTGGCAAGTCTTGCCGATATCGTCCATTTTTCAAGTTATGAGGGAGAAAGCGGTTTGAAGATGGAAGCCTGCGTAGATCGTTCGAATACACGGCATTTTCCTTTCTCGATTACTGAGGGCAGGATCGACTTGGAAGCCATGGTCCGTGCGATTATCAGTATGAAGCAGAAGAGAGAAATCGTATCGATGTTTTTTAATACCCTCGTCGAGATCATCGTGCAGGTGTCAAGACAACATCCGGATTTGCCTCTGATTTTTTCCGGGGGTGTCTTCCAGAACAAAGTGCTTGCAGAGAAGATAGTCCAAAGAATGCAGGAGGAAGAGCGAAGCTTCTATTTTCAAAATACAACGCCGCTTAATGACGGCGGTATCTCTTTAGGGCAGGCATGGTATGCCGTGCACAATCTATAAAAGTGCAGCCTGTTTAAAATTTTATTTTGTAAAGTTGATTTATAATCTAATCTTAACGAAAAAGGATTGTTATGGAGATGGGTCTAATACTTATCTTTTGGTACGGGGTGCTGCATGCATGTGGACCGGATCATCTAACTGTTATTGCTGACTTCTCCATAGGAAAGAGTAAAAAGAAGACCTTCCTGATTACCTTCGCATTCGCTCTTGGACACGGGATGATGCTTTTCTGGTTTGCAAAACTACTGCAGGTCTATGAGATACCGGCATCTATTACGGACTATGGGGATCAGATATCCGCTACCGTCATCATCTTAATGGGTGCATACCTTCTTATCGAGGTGATGCGTGATCGTATTCAACTGCATCGACATGAGCATGAGGGAAAAGAGCATATCCATATCTGGTTTGGTAAGACACATGATCACAAGAATAACCTGGCACCCGTATCTGCCTTTACCATGGCGACTTTGATGGGAATAGGAGGTGTCAGAGGCATGTTGGTGACATTGGGTATGCTCAAGAGCCAGCAGATCGATCTGATGATGGTCCTGTTTTTTATTCTGGGTGTGAGTACGCTCTTTTTAATCTTTGGTCTGTTAATATCCTATATCAACACTACTTTACTGACGACAAAACGCAATGTCCGTAGAGTCCTTGCGGCAGCCGGGGTCATATCCGTTGCTGTAGGAAGCCAGATGTTACTGGCATAACAACTGAATGAAAAGGAAGAAAGATGTGTAAAGATTGCGGCTGTACGATTACGGAGCATACACATGAACATATTCATGATCATTCCCATGAGCACTCCCATACCCACCAGGCGGCGCATGAGACGCTGCATCACAACCCTCAGCTCAATGACACCAAGACGATAGCCGTCATCAAAAAGATCCTGGATAAAAACGATCACGAAGCTTCGCATAACAGAGCACATTTTGACAGCCACAATGTACTGGCCGTCAACCTGATGAGCTCTCCGGGAAGCGGAAAGACAACCCTTCTTGAAAAGATGGCTGATTTGGCCGGTTTTACATTCGGTGTGATTGAGGGTGATCTTGAGACAAGCAGGGATGCAGAGCGCATCAAAGCCAAGGGAGTCCCCGCCTATCAGATCCAGACAGGCAGTGCCTGCCACCTGGATGCCTTTATGGTGCATAAGGGCCTGCATGATATGCCCTTGAAAGAGCTGGATGTCTGTTTTATCGAGAATGTAGGGAACCTGGTGTGTCCCGCATCGTATGACATAGGCTCACACCTGAATATCGTCCTCGTCTCTGTTCCTGAAGGAAGTGATAAAATAGAAAAATATCCGGTGATGTTCAGGCAGGCTGATCTTGTCCTTATCACGAAGACCGATCTGCTGCCTTATTTTGATTATGATATCGAGCATGAGAAGGCAGAAGCTCGCAGGATCAAACCGGGAGTGGATATTCTTGAAGTCAACATCAATGATGAAGCAAGTGTTCAAAATGTCATAGAATGGATAGAATTCAAGAAAAAGATGAGAA
This sequence comes from Sulfurimonadaceae bacterium, assembly GCA_041572615.1. Taxonomy (GTDB): domain Bacteria; phylum Campylobacterota; class Campylobacteria; order Campylobacterales; family Sulfurimonadaceae. The sequence continues at coordinate 10,629 of JBFFSC010000007.1, read as the reverse complement.
GCTGAGATGTGCCTTTCTATCCCCTCAAAGGTCGTAAAAGTCGATAAAGAGAGTAACCGGGCTACTGTAGATACGATGGGTGTCCAACGTGAGGCGGGACTGGACCTGATGGAAGAGGGTGATGTGAAGGTGGGAGATTATGTCCTTATTCATATTGGGTTTGTGATGAACAAAATAGATGAAGAGGATGCTCTTGAATCGTTGAAGGTGTATCGGGAGATCTTTGAAAAGCTTGAAGAGGAAGAGAAAGAACGGGTGGTTTTAGAGGACGATAATTGTGAGAACAGAGGTCTTTGATGAGTCGCCTAAAGCTCAAAGACCTCTACGACGGTTTCAGAGATCCTGATACTATCCGCTCTCTGGCCTCGGAGATCTCTCAAGAGGCTTTAAGACTAGATGAACCGCTTCGTATCATGGAGATATGCGGGGGTCATACCCATACGATTATGAAGTACGGATTGCCTCAGCTTCTGCCGGAGAATATCTCTTTTGTCCACGGACCGGGGTGTCCAGTCTGTATCATGCCCAAAGAACGTATCGACCATGCGATCGCACTTGCAAGCATGGAGGATACAATATTATTGACCCTGGGCGATATGATACGGGTGCCGGGATCGCTTACATCCTTGGCGAGCGAACGTTCAAAGGGTAAAGATATCCGTGCGCTGTATACGCCTATGGATGCACTGACAATCGCCAAAGAAAACCCTGATAAAAAAGTCGTGTTTTTCGCGATCGGCTTTGAGACGACGACGCCGATGACAGCCGCGGTCATAAAGTCAACAATCGAGCAGAACATCACCAATCTCTTTTTTCATATCAATCATGTCCTGGTACCACCGGCAGTTGATGCGATCATGGCTGACGGGCAGGCAGAGATCGATGCGTTTATCGGTCCCTCTCATGTCAGTGTTATTACCGGTGCAAAGATCTATGCGGAAATACCTTTGATGTATCAGACCCCTGTCGTCGTATCCGGTTTTGAACCGGTCGATGTGCTGCAGGGGATCTTGATGATTGTGCGGCAAAAAATAGAAAAGAGGGCAGAACTTGAGATAGAGTATTCCCGTTCTGTCACGATGGAAGGTAACAGCAAGGCGCAAGCATTAATATCAAAATATTTCCATACACGAGAGCATTTTCGCTGGCGGGGAATAGGCGATATTGCCAAGAGTGCTTTACAGCTCAGGCCGGAGTACTCCTATCTTGATGCAGAAAGGCTTTTTTCCCAACAGCTGCCTAATGAACCGATTGATGATCATAAGCTCTGTATATGCGGGACTATCTTGAAAGGTCTGGCAAAGCCAATGGACTGCAAGGTGTTTGGTACTGCCTGTACGCCTAATACGCCTTTGGGAAGCTGTATGGTGAGTTCGGAAGGTGCATGTAATGCCTATTACAGATATACAGGAGTAATGCAGTGAAGACGATTGAGCTTAGCCATGGTGGTGGCGGTGAAGAGACCAACAGCCTGATCCACAATCTTTTTTATCATTATTTCAGTAACGATATCCTGATTAAGGCTGAAGATGCTGCTGTGTTGCAGGTAGAGAAAAAAATAGCCTTTACAACAGACAGTTATACCGTCAGTCCGATCTTTTTCAAGGGTGGGGATATCGGCAAGATCGCAGTGGCAGGGACTGTCAATGATCTCTCTATGATGGGTGCACGGCCTTTGTATCTCAGTGCTGCTTTTATGATAGAAGAGGGGATGGCCTATGATGAGCTTGAACAGGTTGTCAAAAGTATGGCAGAAGAGCTTCAAAAGTCAGGGACAAAGATCGTCTGTGGTGATACAAAGGTCGTACCGCGTGGGGGTGTAGACAAGATATTTATCAATACGGCAGGTATTGGGGAGATAATATATGAGAATATCTCTGCACTCAATCTGAACGAGGGTGATGTCATTATCGCTTCGAATGACATTGGTCGTCATGGCGCAACAGTATTGATACAAAGAGAAGGACTTGATGCAAGTGCAGATCTGCAAAGTGACTGTGAAACACTTTGGCCTGCAGTGGAAGGATTGATAAACGGAAATATTTCCATCAGTGCAATGCGTGATGCGACGCGTGGTGGACTTTCTGCTGTTTTGAATGAATGGGCAAGAAGCAGTGATGTCTGTCTGGAGATAGAAGAGTCTGCCATACATATCAGTGATGAGGTTCGGGGTATTTGTGAGATATTCGGATTTGAAGCGATGGATTTTGCGAATGAAGGGACATTTTTACTGGCTGTCTCACCGATGCACGCTGCTTTTGCTTTGGAAATACTGCACAGATTTGAGTTTTGCAAGCATGCAGCCGTGATCGGACGTGTAACGCAACAACATCTAGGGAAGGTCGTTTTACATTCAAGTTATGGTAGTGGCCGCTTTCTTGATCTGCCTAAAGGCGAATTGTTGCCTAGGATCTGCTGATGCATGATGTAGCGAAGCGAAGTTCTGCAGGCAAAGCCGAGGACAATATTTGTAGAGTGCATGGTGACGCCCATGCATGAATACTCCATTGTCCAGGCATTGATTGAGCAAATCGAGACCATCGCCGGGGAACATGATGCACAAACAGTGACCAAGGTCATTCTTAAGATCGGTGTGATGAGCGGAGTTGAACCACATCTGCTTGAGATGGCTTTTGATACCTTTAAAGAACAAACAATCTGTGGGGGTGCGGAACTTGTCATGAACATACAGCCGCTGACTCTTTTATGTACAGCGTGCCAAATACAAAGTGAACTCAAGAGCATTCAGTATTGCTGTCCTGAATGTGAGAGTCTTGAGGTTAAAGTAGTTGATGGTGAAGAGATGTTTCTTATGAGCATGGAGATGCAATAGCTATGTCTGTATAGGGCATGTTATATACAACATACCCTATAGGTTTAGCTCATTTGAAGAGAATAGGCCTCTTCATAGGTTTTCTTTGCCGCATACAAAGTGGCATCTTTGATCGTGTCATATAGTGTGTTTATCTTATCTTCAGGACTCATGCGTTTAAGTTCACGTTTATCCAGTTCGGCATGGGAGACAAGTTCATTCCATACAGAACTTTCATCAAGTGCAAAAGCATATACGGTAATACCCTCGTATTGAAAGACGCAATCGCTTATTAAATTGCTTACAAAAAGTGTGATACGAGTCTCCGGGGTAAAGAAGTCCTTATAGGTGTCAAACTGTGTTTTGAAATCGTCAAAGTTTGCCAATTCTGCTGCAAAAAATTGCATTGATGTGTCATCAGCAACTATAATAGCATGTTTGAGCAGGGGTTTTGTGTCTGCTGAGATATGAAGTTCGCCTCGGTATCCAAAACGTTTATGGGGATTTAACTCGCCACAAAAAGAGGGTTGGACTTCCAGTTTATTTTCATAGATATAGTCGATCGGTGCTGTCATTTAATTTTCCTTAGTTGATGGGGGAATATCTGTTCAAGTTATGTGCTAGCTGTTCGAATCGATATTCTGTGCTATTGCGCTTAAGTGAAGAATAAACCATATGCATATAACAGACTAGGCTTTGAGACATTTATGTCTTAAAAAAAAAGAGACATAGCACTCATAGGAGAAAGAACATACTTTGACCTGTGCGAGTGATACATAGAAATATGCAGGGCTGGCTAATGAAACTACAAGTTCAGTATTGCTAAAATTCCATCAATATTTCATCCCCCAAAAAGGCCCATAATGAAACGAGCTTTAATCAGTGTCAGTGACAAGACAAATATTGTCGAGTTTGCCAAATCTTTAGTCGAACAGAACTTCGAGATCATCTCTACCGGCGGTACGTTCAAGATGTTAAAAGAGGCAGGTGTCTCTGCCATTGAGATCGATGAGGTGACAAAGTTTCCAGAGTGTTTTGAAGGTCGTGTCAAGACGCTAAACCCTTTTGTCCATGGGGGGATTTTACACAGACGTGACAAGCAGTCTCATCTTGATCAGGCGAAAGAGCTTGGTGTTGAAGCGATCGACCTGGTATGTGTCAACCTTTATCCGTTCAAAGCGACGATCGAGAAGACGGATGATTTTGATGATATCATCGAAAATATCGATATTGGCGGACCTGCGATGGTCCGTTCAGCGGCTAAGAACTTTGATTCGGTCATGATCGTCACAGATGTGGCTGATTATTCTCTTGTCTTGGATGCGATTGCCAATGATACAAACTCTGTAGAGTTCAGACGTGACCTGATGATCAAGGCATATGAGCACACGGCGGCTTATGACTCTATGATCGCAAACTATATGAACAAACGTTTTAATGACGGTTTTGGTGCAAAACAGTTCATCGTCGGTGAGAAAGTAATGGATACTCGTTATGGGGAAAATCCTCATCAAAAGGGTGCATTGTATGAATTTGATAACTACTTTACGAAGAACTTCAAGACTTTGAAGGGTGAAGCATCGTTTAATAATCTGAACGATCTTAACGGCGGTGTCAAGATCGCTGCTGCTTTTGGTGATGAGAATGCAGTTTGTATCGTTAAGCACGGTAACCCGTGCGGTTTTGCTATCCGTGACAACTTGGTCGAGGCATATGAAGAAGCGTTGAAATGTGATCCTGTCTCTGCTTTTGGAGGCGTGGTCTGTGTCAACGGCGTTGTCGATGCTGATCTTGCCGAGAAGATGAACGAGATCTTTTTGGAAGTCGTCATCGCAGGTCGTATCACAGAAGAAGCACAAGCGGTATTTGAGAAGAAAAAACGTCTGAAATTGTTTGAATACGGAGCTGATAGAATCGTGCTTTCAAATGATCTCCTTGATTTTAAACATGTGGACGGCGGATTTGTCTTCCAGGATGCAGACAAGGTCAAAGATGATGAGGTAAAAAACTCCAAGCTTGTATCTGAAAGAACGGCAAGTGAGCAGGAACTAAAAGATGCTGAGATCGCATGGAAGGTCGCTTCACTGGTTAAATCAAACTGTGTCGTCTATGTCAAGGACTCTGCAATGGTGGCTGTCGGTATGGGTATGACATCACGCGTTGATGCGAGCCAATGTGCACTCAAAAAGGCAAAGGCTATGAATCTTGACGTTACCGGTGCAGCACTCGCATCTGAAGCCTTCTTCCCGTTCAGAGACTCGATCGATGCTGCGGCAGAAGTCGGCGTGAAGACGGTTATTCAGCCAGGTGGTTCTATTCGTGACGACGAAGTCATCGAAGCGGCTAACGAGCACGGTATGGCACTGTACTTCTCGGGTATCCGTCACTTTCTCCACTAAGCACTTCAGAGGGGGTCATATTCTTTCCTCCTTTGTCACCAAACTGACACCTGCTGTAATCTTCGAGTAATCTCCTTTCTTTAAACTTCTCATACCTGTCAGGTTTTGAAAACGGTATATACAACAAATCATAGCTTTATGATATCTATTGGGCTTTTGTTTACTAAATTAGTTCATAATGGTATTAGTTAAAAGAAAGGAAAAGAGAATGATCAGATATTTATTAATCAGTTTATTCGTATGTGGCTCCCTACTTCAGGCCAGTGACCTTTCTTATCAATCAAAAGGTAGTCTGGGTACTATCTTGTCAAAAAAAGCGACGCAGCTTAGTAATGATTTTTATCTCAACATCAACTTTTTTACAGCATTGGCACTTGTCGACAACAGATTTGAAAAAGAACGCTCTTTTCATGAAGTAAGCAGCGAGCAGCCGATGTTGACACTCTCTTACAGATTTTGACAGATTACTCTGTCACATGTGATCGTATACTTGTCAACAGGGCATCTTTAAAAGCACGTTCAGATATCTTCAATTGATGGATAATCCTGTTGGCATCTTCAAGATTAAACTCTTCGACGGCAAGTACAAGTTCGAGTAATAAGCCTAACTCACCAGAATGTTTGGTGATCGCCTGATAGACTTCGTTATCGACATGCAACTCATTTAAGATCTCTTCAATAGGTACATGTACAATGGCATTCATAAGTGAAAGCAGACCGACAAAGGCTGCCTCATGACTTCGTTTATTGTTGTTGTGCAAGTTGTCCATCAACTCATACATCAATTTCGAACGTGATGATGCCATTTCATAAAGCGGTGAGTTGAGACTGGAAGAATTGGCATGATTGCTTTTTGAGTAGGCAATAAGCAGGAGCCACTGTTTTAGAGGCTCTTTCCCCAGCAGGGCTATGGCATGCTTGATAGATTTTATCTCCGATTTTAGATGCAGCTGCCCTGAGTTCATAAAACGAAGCAGTTGCAGGGTGATATCAACTTGGCGCTCGAAAGCCTTGCTTATCTCATCGATATCTAAATCCTTATCAAGTGTTTTGATCAGATTGAAGATATTCTTATAGTGCGGGTCCATAGCCTCTTGGCTGATGACCTTTGGCTTGGCAAAATAATATCCCTGAAACAACTCACAACCGAGTTCTTTATATTGTTGAAACTCTTCTTCAGTCTCGACTTTTTCTGCCAACAATTTGAAATCATAAGACTTAAAGGTCTCAATACGGGTTTTTAGTACTTCGATATCCATGAGTCTGATATCAAGTTTAAGCACGTCGATATAAGGAAAGACAGGTGTGAAATTTTCTATGAAGTCCGTATCACAGTGGGCATCATCAAGTGCAAAACGATAGCCTGCCTCTTTGAGTTCTTGAATACGATGGATCAAGGCGTCTGTTATTGTTATGGTCTCAAGAAGCTCGATGATAAAACGCTCTTTGGGTATCGTCATGATCATATTGTCCATCAGCATCTCTTCGTCGATATTGACAAATGCCTTGTGCAGTCCTACTAGGTTGTTGATCCCGATATGGTTAAGTGTATTGACAAGGACACGTGTCGTCGCGAGCAGGTTGTCTTCAAAGATAGGAAGGATGGAACCGTCTTCCTGTACAGAGCGAAAGAGAAGCTCATAGGCCTGAATATTCTGATCTTGGTCAATGATAGGCTGTCGTGCAATGTAAATATTGTTTTTATTAACCATCTTGAGCCTTTATTCGTTGGAACTATAAACAATACTACTGTTTAATTTAAAAAGGTTTCCTTAATAAAATGATGTAGATAGGAGGCATGATTTTACAGTGAAAACCTTGATTGACATAGACTCAACTATTATGATAAAATATATGTCAAAAATAATATATATAGTTTTAAGGTTATGAAAATGAGTAAAAGTTTATACGATACCTTGGAGGTGTCATCATCTGCCAGTGATGCCGAGATTAAAAAAGCGTATAGAAAGTTAGCAAGACAATACCATCCTGACGTCAACAAAGAAGCAGGGGCGGAAGAGAAGTTCAAAGAGATCAATGCCGCCTATGAAATACTCAGTGACAAGAACAAGCGAGCACAATATGACATGCATGGAGATGCGATGTTCGGTGGTCAGAACTTCCATGACTTCGCAAGCAGACAAGGCGGCGGGGCTGATCTAGATGAGATCTTGCGCAGTATGTTCGGCGGCGGTGGTTTCGGCGGTGCAGGCGGCTTCGGTGGATTCGGTGGTGGATTCGGCGGCGCAGGCGGTTTCGGTCAGCAAAGTATGAACCTTGATATTGAAAGCAATATAACGATTCCTTTTTCGGTGGCTGTCCTGGGTGGCAAGCACTCTGTATCGATGCAGGGTGAAAGTTTTGATATCAAAATCCCTGCCGGGATAAAAAGCGGTGAAAAACTTCGTGTCCGCGGGAAAGGAAAAGATATGGGAGGCCAAAAAGGCGACCTCTATCTGGTGATATCCGTAGCCTCCAGTATTGATTATGAACGTGATGGAAATGATCTGATCAAGACCTTTGATGTCCCGTTGAAGTCAGCTCTTTTCGGTGGAAAGGTAAGTGTGCAGACCCTTGAGAAAGAGATAACACTCAAAGTGCCTCAGAACACTAAAAATGGTCAAAGCTTCCGTGTTAAAGAGATGGGTGTGGTGGATCGCAAGAGCAATCAACGGGGTAACTTGTATCTTAAAGCCAATATCGTCCTGCCAGCTGTAGATGACCTGGATGAAGAGTTGAGCAAAGCCCTGCAGGAAAAACTGCCTGAAAGTGTATAAGGAGTAAATGATGCATCATTATGATGAACCGGTATATTTAATCAGTATCGTCGCAAAGATCTTGGATATTCATCCGCAGACACTGCGTCAATATGAAAGAGAGAACCTGATAACGCCTTCGCGTTCAGGAGGAAGGATCCGTTTATATTCACAACGTGACATCGACCGGATCAAGATGATCTTGCGTCTGACACGTGAACTCGGTGTGAATTTGGCAGGCGTGGATATCATTTTACGTCTGAAAGACCATATCGAAGGACTTGAACAGGATGTCAATGATCTGACCCATGAACTAAGCAAGGCAAAACAGACGGGTTCCGTACCTGCCAATAAAACATTGGTGACTAAAAAAAGTATTTATGAATTAGTCATTTTTGAAGATAAGTAGACAGTCAAAGAAGGCTTGGGCTTCTTACTCTTTAAGCCGCTTTATCTTTGCCCCCAGTTTTTGTAACTTTTTCTCCAGTCCGACATAACCGCGATCAAGATGATAGATACGATGTACATTCGTCGTTCCTTCTGCAACCAAACCGGCAAGGACAAGAGCCGATGAAGCTCGTAAATCAGTAGCCATCACATCAGCACCGACAAGATCAATCTTACCTGCAACCGTCGCCGAATTCCCTTTGAGTTTTATATCTGCACCCAGACGTTGAAGTTCACTGACATGCATGAAACGGTTTTCAAAAAGTCTCTCTTCCACAAGACTTACACCTTCAGCTTGTGTACACAGTGTCAGGAACTGTGCCTGCATATCAGTAGGGAAGGCCGGGTACTCCTGGGTGATGATATCAGTGGACTTTATTACTTTAGCCGGCAGCAAGGTGATAGTGTTTTCTGTCAGCTCGATGGTAAATCCCATCTGCTCCAGTTTGGAGATGACAGATTCCAAATGGTCCGGACGGACTTTTGTCAAGGTGATTTCTGAATTGGTAACGGCGGCGGCACAAAGATATGTCCCCGCTTCGATACGGTCGGGAATCACATCAAAAGGGTCGATGTTGACAAGTCGACGATCTGTTCCGTAAATCGTCAGTTCGGAACTACCGATACCGTCAATACTTACACCGCTGTTTTTCAGTACTTCACATAACTGTACGACTTCGGGTTCAAGTGCAGCATTGGTGATGATAGTCTTTCCTTTAGCCAGTGCTGCAGCCATGACGATATTTGCTGTTCCTGTGACGGTTATCTTGTCAAAGACAATATGGGAACCTTTCAGTCCTTCCGGGGCTTTAGCGAGGACATAACCTGCTTCAATAGTGATCTCGGCACCCATCTGTTCAAGGGCTTTCAAGTGCAGATCGATAGGGCGTTGACCAATGGCACATCCACCCGGAAGTGAGACCTCACAGTGTCCAAAACGTGCCAGAAGTGGGCCTAAAACAAGGATAGAAGCCCGCATCGTCTTGACGATGTCGTAGGTGGCTTTGGTGTTGGTCAGACAGCAGGTGTCAATCTTGACACTGCTGTCTTGTATGTCGACGGTTGCACCAAGGTTGCCCAAAAGCTTGACAAGGGTATTGATATCGACCACATTTGGAATATTATTGATTGTGACCTCATTGCTTGCTAGAAGTGTCATAGCGATGAGCGGTAGAGCAGCATTCTTTGCTCCTGCAATTTCAACGCTTCCGCTCAGTTTTGTCGGTCCTTCAATCTGTAAATAGTCCATAAATTTCCTCGTTATAAATATGAGCGTCATTATAGTCAAGGGAAGTTAAAATATAGTAAAAAACATGAATCTATAAGTGTATAATAGAAATTTATAGGAGATAAAGTGGCATAGTTCATGCTTTATATATAAAAATATGAAGATAAAGGTGAAGCTATGAGCAGTGCACTGGATAGACTAAAGGTGTTGACAAGCAAAATTTCAAGCTTTGAGACAGCTAGAAAAGAGAATATGCAAACCCTGAAAGATCTCTATTTGCGTCTGAAGATCGATGAGAAGATTCCAAATTTTGAAGAGCTGTTTGATTATAAAGCTATGAATGTCACCGGTCTTTCATTGCAGACAGAAGACCTGGGAAAGATCAAAGAGAACCGTTATGTACAGATCATCTGTATCTCTTATGATAAAGAGGCAAAATCAAAGAAGTCCAAGAATACTTCTTTGGGTTATTTTGGGCGTTCAGATGTGATTGAAGAGAGTTTGAAAAAAGCTATTGTCGAGTTTATCCTCTGCTGGAGATTCGAAAAAAGCTTTATGACTCTGGAACATTATCACGATATGATCTCTCAGGTACATGATGGCGCTGCCTAAGTCGTTCTATTTGAAACTTTACTTTTTTTGGTTGGGATGGGTCACATCAAGAAGTGCTCTTCTCGCTTTTTTTCTCGCCTTTATCACTGTGGCGGGTGTGTATGCGTATAAGGGTTTTGCTCCTTTGAATAAGGCTACTTTCCTGGCTTTGATTGATATATTTTATCTTAGTTTTTCTGTCGGATTCAGTCTGGGCTTTATTCTTATGCTTCTATTGGTTTTTCGGGCTCTCTTTTACAAAGATGTGGATGGTTTCAGACTGGTCTTGTTTGACTGTAAGCACGAAGAGGTGAGCCTGCCTTTATTGTCTGATGTCGTCAGTTTATGGCGAAAATGGCTTTTTATCACGGTGTGGATGATACTGCTTTTATCAGT